>JBOFTV010000057.1:0-54761 GCA_051652245.1 Culicoidibacterales bacterium
TCTTGGGAAGAAAGACAACGCATTGTTGCCAGAACATACCCACCAGAATCATTAACAGCATCAGAGGTTTCAAAACTTGAGCATGTTAACATCACAACACTTTATGCGTGGAAAAAGAAGTTAGCGATAAAATCAGGAGGGCAGACAACAGATATTTCTAATGAAAAAAAACTTCATATTATTGTTGAAACATATGCAATGAATGAAATTGAAAAAAGTGAATACTGCCGAAAAAATGGAATTTTTGTGCGAGATATTATACAGTAAAAATCAGAATTTATTACGCCTAAAATCAACAAGAGAAAACAACAAAATAGCACATCAAATGGAGCGTTGAAAAAGGTTAAACAAGAGCTGAAAAAAAGTAATATCGAACTTCATAGAAAAGAAAAAGCCCTAGCAGAATTTGCTGCATGATTGCAGTTGAATTAATTGATGAAGCACGTGCCGCGGGTGCACGACTTATTCCTTGTTGTAAGTCCATAAATATTTCACCAGAAACATATAATAGATGGAAAAATGAGGGAGCTGATTTACGACCAACAATCGCCAAAAATTATCTTTCTCAATAAGAATATCGAATAATTCGCTATAGGGACTCATCAAAAGTTCTCCCTGTTCATGTTTTTGCAATATTTACACCATCACCTTTTCTACTTATAATTATACCATTTCTATAAAGTAACATAACAGAGATGGGGCAATTGTTCCTCTTCTTTCAGAAGATTACAATCACCCTATTTTATTAAAATAATTATTCCTTAATGCTTTTTAGAAAACTATCGTACTTTTTCAGCAGCCTCCCGGAGGTTATCCTTTTTTTTTACTAAAAATAGTGAAAATTGCGAAAGCTATAGTTGAGAGGAGGAGAATAATGATAGCTGGAATAATAAAAAAAAGGGCGACGTTATTTTGTCGAAGGTGCTTAAATGATAAGCAGCGCTTGTTTGCAACGTATCGGTCAATAATCAATGGCGAAGAAATAATTTATTGTCGGCGTTGTACGGAAGTTGTTCAGTCAAATAGTCAAACAGAAATTACAGATGTGATTACCAGAAGAACTGAAGTAATAAGCTTTTCCATTTGTATCCCATTTTCATTAACGGGTGAGCAAGCAAGAGCCGTTTTTTTGCTAGAATGCTCAATAATACAACATAGGATGATTATGCTGCAAGCTGTTTGTGGAGCCGGAAAAACGGAAATCATTGCTGTAATCATTGCTCGTTATCTAGGCAGAGGCTTAAAAGTTGGCTGGGCTATTGCACGAAAAGATGTCGTAATTGAATTGAAGCAGCGCTTAGAAACATACTTTCCTCAAACGAAAATAATAGCTTTGTATCAAAAATCAGAAAATCTAGGTGAGGAAGGGCAGTTAATTGTCCTGACAACAGCAAGGCTAGGCTACTATTATAAAAGTTTTGATGTTCTCGTGATAGACGAAAATGATGCCTATCCATTTTCGGTGAATCAATTTCAGCAAGATTGTGCACAAACTTCGGTAGTGGAACAGGGGAAAATCATTTATATTAGCGCAACAATTTTGACTAAAGACGCAACCTCATATGATGATATTATTAGCCTTCCTCAGCGATTTCATGGGGAGGAATTGCCCGAAATCATGTTTTCGTATTGCCCTAACATGAAGCATAAAAGCTACCCAAGCTTAAATCAGAAACTGCAGCAGCAATTAAACAAGTGGTATAGGCAGAGAAAGCCGGTTTTTATTTTCGCTTCCAGTAAGAATTTAGGGTTAGCCTTGACCAAAAAGTTGGTTAAACATTATGGAGAGTCGATTGCTTGTATTTCAAGTGATATTAACGATCGACAAGAGATCCTTGAGAAAATACGGAGAGGACAATTAATGATTTTAGTGACAACAACAATTTTAGAACGTGGGGTTACTTTTGCAGGTGTACAGGTAATTGTTGCAGATGCGGATAATCCTATTTTCGATGCCGCAACACTTGTTCAAATTGCTGGAAGGGTAGGGCGAACATCAGACGAACATCAGGGGGAGATTTATTTTGGCTATACAACTAATATTACAAAAGAGATGATAAAAGCCCGTAAATATCATCAAAATGCTAATAAAGGGACTGTGATTTTTTTATGATAAATTGTTTGATTTGTGATCAGGCAACAGAAAAACTAACTGATCTTTTTGATATTTGGTGGATAAAAGGTCGGAAAAGTAAACATATCTGTTGTGAATGCTTTCATAAGCTAGCGTGGATTGATGTTAAAGGGGCATGTATCCATTGCCAGAAAACCGTGGATAACAAGCAACGATGTTGCTTAGACTGTCTTATTTGGTTTAATGTTCATAAAATAAGACTGATTCACCATGCTCCCCTAGTTTATAATGAGCTGGCAAAAGATATAATTTGGAAAATAAAACATAATCGTGATATTGAAATCAGCATAATTTTAAGTCATCTTTTAGACTGGTATATAAGTAGGAGATTTGATCTCCAAAAGACAAAATTTATTCCTTATCCCAGTGATCAAAGTAGTCAGGAAGTACGAAAATTTTCCCTAGCTTTAACAATGCTAGAACAAAGCAACCACAAGCTTATAATTATTCAACCCTTTAAAACAATTAGCGGTAAAAATAAGAAGCAACACAGTAAACAAAAGCAGGAACGCATGGATTATGCACAGACGAACCTTCATTGTGATCTAGAAATTATTGCACAACTAAAAAAAACTAATTGTAAAATTGTAATTTTTGATGATGTCCTAACAACGGGTGCATCAGTTGTTAGCGCACAGAGAACGTTATCAGCATTGGGGATTAAAAATATTGAAAGCCTATCAATTTTTCGCTAATTTTGTAAAATAATAGCAGGAATTTATAAAAAACGCTTTCAATATGGTATAATGTAAATATAACATAGGAGGCGATATAGTATGAAACTACAAGTAAGAGGTCAAAACATTGAAGTTACACAAGCAATCCAAGGATATATCGAACAAAAATTTTCGAAAGTTGAAAAGCATTTTTCAACACCAGATGATTTGCAAGTCAGAGTACTGTTAAAAGTTTATCCAAATAGAATTCAGCGAGTGGAAGCAACAATTGATACTAAAAGGTATATCCTAAGAGTTGATGAAAGACAAGAAAATTTATATGCAGCAGTAGATTTAGCTGTGGATAAATTAGAAAGACAAATTCGGAAGAATAAAACACGAATAAACAAGCATATTCACGCACATAATAAAGAGTTAACAGAAGACTACATGAATTTATATGAGGAAGAACCTGAACAAATTATAGTTAATAAAAATGATGTTGTTCGTGTAAAACATATAGAGCTTCGGCCAATGGATGTGGAAGAAGCCATTTTACAAATGGATTTAATTGGGCATGATTTCTTCTTGTATAAAGATATTGATGTTAATAAAACATGTGTAATTTACAGAAGACAAGATGGCAAATTTGCTATTTTAGAGCCACAATAAATAGAGAAATAAAAAGATAGCTAGACAAATAAAAGTCAGCTATCTTTTTATTGAAGTTATTTGTAATTTGAAAAAAGAAGCAAAAAAAGCATGAAAAAAAGCAAAAAGATGATATAATTATTATACTAAACATATTATGGCTTGTGATAATCAAAAGAAGAAATCACTGAAAAAAGCTCTCAATAAAGTTAAGAACTTCAGGATGAAAGGTATGAATACAGTGTTTAAAAATGTATTAGACTACTTAGAAGAAAGTAGTAGTAAAGCTCCCCTAAAAATAGCCGTGAGAGAACCTAATAATACGGTAACATATGAAAAATTATGGTCCAGATCACAAGCAGTAGGTACTGCGTTGTCACATTTGACTGCACCAAACCAGCCCATAGTTGTCTACATGGAAAAAAGCATTGACGCATTGACGATGTTTTTTGGTATTGCTCAGGCGGGATGCTTTTATGTTTTAATTGACCCTAAACATCCAAGTTATCGTGCAAAGCAAATATTGTCAGTGTTGGAGGCAGAAATAATAATAACTAGCCATGAATATATGGCAAGCCTAGTAGAATTAAACTTTTCTGGACAAGTACTAGAAGCAGAAAGTCTTTACAGTACCAAAAATGACGTAAATCGATTAGCAGAAATCCGTGACCGCCAAAAAGATGTTGATCCACTCTATATTCTGTTCACATCTGGATCAACTGGGGTGCCAAAAGGTGTCGTTGTAAGCCATCGCTCAGTTATTGATTTTATTGAATACTTTGTTCCAATTTTTGGAATTAAGGATACAGCAATTATTGGAAATCAGGCACCATTTGATTTTGATATTTCAGTGAAAGATATCTATTCAAGCATTAGAGTAGGGGGAGAATTAGTTATTATTCCAACTAAATATTTTTCTTACCCACAAAAATTAATTGACTATCTTATTGATAATAAGGTCAATACAATTATTTGGGCAGTTTCGGCGATGTGCTTACTGTCAGGATTTCGCGCATTAGAGTATAGAAAACTTGATTGTATTGAACAAATATTTTTTAGTGGAGAGCGAATGCCAATTAAACATTTAAAACTCTGGATTAAATCTTTGCCACATGCAAACTTTGTTAATCTTTATGGTCCAACAGAAATAACGTGTAATTGCAGTTACTATATTATTGATACTGCAGCAGAGCTACCTGAAAATTTACCTATTGGAAAAGCATTTCCAAATGAGCATATTTTTTTACTCGATGAAAATGATAAATTGATTAATTATGCTGGTGGAATTGGTGAAATTTGTGTTTCGGGTAGTGCATTAGCGTTAGGTTATTATAATAACTTGGGACAAACCCAAAAGGCTTTTATCCAAAATCCGGCGCACAATAAATTTCAAGAAATAATTTACCGGACCGGTGATTTAGCTTACTATGGTGAGGAAAAGTTGCTGTACTACGCAGGGAGAAAAGATTTTCAAATCAAACATTTGGGTAGGAGAATAGAGCTAGAAGAAATAGCGGTTGCCGTTGAGAAGATGGAAACAATTGAGCGGGCGTGTTGCTTTTTTTTAGAGAAGAAGAAGTGGGTTGTTGTGGTTTATGTGGGTGATGTTTTAGCAACAGAAATTGTCCCTTTTGTTAAGCTACTATTGCCAAGTTATATGCTACCTAATAAATGCTATCAAGTAGAGGAAATGCCATTGACAAAAAATGGGAAAATTGATCGTAAAAGCTTGGAGCAGCAGATTGGGGAAATGATAAATGAATGAGCAAATATTACAGCAATCAGCAAATTTTAGCACACCAATGTATATTTTTGATATTGAAAAGCTAATAAAGTGGGTGGCAAAAATTGAAACAGCCCTAGGCGAACATACAATTTGCTATGCAATGAAAGCTAATCCACTGCTAGTAACTCCCTTGGAAAACGCTGTGGAAACCTTTGAAGTCTGTTCTCCAGGTGAATATGAGATATGCTGTAATAGAAATATAGCAGCAAAGCAAATTGTGGTTTCGGGTGTCTTTAAAGATGCCGCAGATATCGAAGCAATAATCCGTAAGGAAGAACAACCTTTATATACAATTGAATCAAGCAGTCAGTTAGAATTACTTGTGGAATTGGCAAAAAAGTATAACAAGAAAATTAAAGTGATTATTAGACTTTCAAGTGGAAATCAGTTTGGTGTGGATAAGGAAACACTAATAGAAATCATCAAAAAAAGCGATGACTATCAAAATTTATCTTGGCAAGGAATTCAATATTATTCAGGTACACAAAAAGGTAAAATGGCTAAAGTTATTGAAGAAATAGTGATGCTTGACGATTTTATTTCTGAGTTATGGGAAACATATGGCTTTAGAGTAAAGCTATTAGAATATGGCCCAGGGCTGAAAGCAAGCTATTTTAGTGGCGAAGTTGTTGAAGATGATATTAATCAAGTTTATGCACTAAAAAAACAGCTCGATCAGATGAAATTTTCAGGTAAAATCACATTAGAAATTGGGCGTTTTATTGCAGCTAGTTGTGGTTACTATGTCACAACAATTAGTGATACAAAAAGGACCGAAGGTATCAATTATGCAATTGCTGATGGTGGAATTCATCATTTGAATTATTATGGCCAATTTTTGGGCATGAAAAAGCCAAAACTTTTTCTAGATCATGACAAAAAAGGGGAGCTGGAAAAATGGCATATTTGCGGAGCGCTGTGTACCGTTTCCGATGTTCTAGTCAAAGAAATTACGATTAGCCCATTAGAAATTGGTGATCGACTGGTATTTACGCAAGTTGGAGCATACAGTATCACGGAAGGGATCTATTTGTTTTTAACACGAGATTTACCGATGGTTTTATTTTACACCAAAAATAAGGGGCTCCATGTGGTAAGGGAATCGCGAGCCACACACACAATTAATACAATATCAACAACTTAAGCTAAGAAAAGTGGTAGAAGGAAAGTGAAAATCATGAAAAAGTATCTCATACTGTTGGCTCTTTTGGTACTCTTTTCCAGTTGTACCTCTAAAAATAATAGAGTGACTGAGGATGAACAAAATGCCCCTACTATAGCAAAAGCATCTCCATTATATGAGCCGTTTACCAAAGTTGGGACGCGCTATAGCCATTACTTTAAAAAAGCGGTTGGAAATCCCCAAAAGGACTCAGTGTATGGTGTAAATAGTGGGGATGAGTTGGTTAAAGTTGCAGAGGATAAAAACTATTTTTATAATGATTTTGACAAAATATTATATCAGCATAAGTTACCCTTAACGGAAAATGTAACGGTTATAGGTCTAATTAATGATATTTTAGTTGTCCATGAATTAGATCATCGGCTAAGCACGATTGAAAAGAGCTTAAATGAGGTTGACGGGCAGAAAATACTAAATATTAAGGCGGGAAAACTTTTTAATATTAATACAACAGAAAATAAAATCGTCCTCACCTTAGGCGTTACAACTGAAAAAAATGGACTCAGTGGTACAGCGGGGCGTTTGCTTGTAATTGACCTATTAGGCACCATCACAGATTTAGGAGAAATGGGCTTTTTCCCCCCAAGAGGCTATAGTATCAAACCTGTTTTTCAATATTTAGCAGTAGCTGACCGCGAGTATTATGTTGGAATGGGAAAGATTTATCAAATTACAAAAGAGCTAACGTTGGTTGATACGGAAATTGTGATGAACAATCAGCAGCCGATAATAAGCTACTTTACCACTGAGGGTAATACTATAAAAGCAATTAGAAGAGCTGGAAATGAGAACGTTTTATGTATTTGGGACAAAGACTGGAATGTTTTGGAAAATAATTTGATTATCCACGTCGACAATAATGTGGAAAGCAACACTGAATATCGACATCTTTATCGGATTACAGAAGTAGGGAATCAACTTGAAATTATTGGTGGGAGAAGTGGTCAATATGAAGGGGGTTCATTAACAAAAATCGAGGTAATGACAATTAACTTAAAAACAAAGAAAGTTGAGCAAAAGCTATTTGACGTACAAGGGTCAATTGAATTGCTGGTATAATAATAACTAGAGAAGGAGATGTAATAATATGGAAATATTAATTAAATTACTAAAAGAAATTAACTCAGAAATCGACTATGGTGTTCATAATAAGCTAATTGATGAGGGCATCTTAGATTCGTTTGCAATCATGTCGCTAGTTGCGGAGCTTGAGGAAGCCTACGACATTGAAATTTCATTTGAACAAATCACACCAGAAAATTTTAATTCAGCTAGATCACTTTGGAAAATGGTTGAAAAATTGATGGAGGAGTAAGACAACAATGGCATATCATACAACAATTTATCTTTTTGTCTTTTTACCAATTGTTATGGTAATATATCAGATTACTAAAAAAAGTAGGAGATTACTGGTTTTGCTTGCTTCTAGTTATTTTTTCTATTTTAGTTTTAGCCAATTTTTGTTGTTTTATTTATTGTTTTCTACAGTAATTATCTATTTTGGTGGCTTGGGTCTTAGTAGGATTAATAGAAAGTATCTTACAAGCTTGCCAAGCCATGAAGATAAAAAGCAACTAAAGCAAACAACGCGTAGAAAAAAGAAATGTGTCTTAATGGGGATTATTTTATTCCATGTAATAGGTATTATCATTTATAAATATAGGCTCTTTTTAAGTGATAACATCAATACCATTTTTACGCAACTAACAATTAACTCATCCATCTCATATGTGAGAATGATGATACCTTTAGGGATTTCCTTTTTCTCACTACAGGCAATTAGTTATATCGTAGACATCTATTTTGGAAAAATTGAAGCAGAGAAACGCTTGAGCAAGGTTGCGTTATATTTAGCGTTTTTCCCAACGGTTATGGAAGGTCCAATTACAAAGTATGATGAAATATCTGACCAAATAACAGCTGGTGAAAATATTTCTTATAAAAATTTAACGAATGGTGCCAAGAGAATTATTTGGGGAATGTTTAAGAAAATTGTCATCGCAGATCGGGCTTATATTTTTGTAGCGATGATTTTTGGTAACCTAGCTACATATACTGGTGTGTTTATTATTGTAGGAACATTACTTTACACACTACAGCTTTATGCCGAGTTTTCGGGATCAATTGATATTGTGATTGGAACAGCTGAAATCTTTGGAATTAAGTTACCAGAAAATTTCAAGCGTCCTTTTTTCTCAAGAAGTGTCGCAGAATTCTGGCGAAGATGGCATATTTCATTGGGAAGATGGTTAAAAGACTACATTTTTTATCCAGTTTCACTTTCGAAAACAGTTAAAAAAATAAGTAAGTTTTTTAAAGGTAAAATAAGTAAGATTCTTGTGAGAATGATTGCTTCTCTTGTTGCCTTATTTTTTGTTTGGTTAGCTAATGGACTTTGGCATGGACCAAGATGGAGCTACATCTTTTATGGGATGTACTATTTTGCTCTAATTTCAGCAGCACTCTTATTTGAACCAGTTATTGTGAAGTTATTAAAAAAAATAGGTGTCCGAAGAGATGCTCCATACTGGAAGGCTTTTCAGTGGCTAAGAACATTTATTTTGGTTAACATTGGGATGCTTATTTTTCGTGCAGATGGATTAAAGGCCAGTTACACATTATTTATTAATATTTTTACAAATTTTGATTTAAGCGTATTATGGAATGGACAAATTTTACAAATTGGATTAGATATCTATGATTTTTGGGTACTCGGAATTGGAATGGTCATTTTAATCTTTGTTAGTAAGTTGCAAGAAGATGGCATGAAAATCAGAGAAAAAATTAATAGTTGGTGGTGGCTCTACAGAGTATTGTTCTACTATGGAGCGATTCTTGCAATTATAATTTTTGGTGCATACGGATCAGGCTACCGAATCGTTGAATTAATTTATGCTGGATTTTAGGAGGGAAAAAAATGAAGAAAATAATTAATAATTCGTGGAGTAAAAGCATCATGTTTATCATGGGTATACTAAGTATACTACTGCTTTTTTCATCAGTGTTTACCCCCCCCGAAGCGGCGCTGCATAATGGAGTGGAAAAGCAAAACTTGGGAGCAATCTTTGCAGAGAAAAAAAATAGTCTGGAGGTCCTTTTTTTAGGAGATAGTGAATCATATGCCGGATTTTCACCGTTACAGCTGTGGGAATCTCATGGAATTGTTTCTTTTAACTGTGGGGCATCCTCAAGCAAGGTGAGGGAAACCTACTTTAACCTTAGAAACGTACTTGAAGAGCAGACACCAAAAGTGATTGTTTTTGAAACAAATCAAATATTTTCAAAAGAAAATTTGATGACATCATTACAACGAGAATTAGAAGGTATAGTGAGTAAGCATCTTCCAATTCTTAACTATCATAACCACTGGAAAAACTTTACCGGACATAAAGTTGTTGGGAAAAACGGTGAAATTAAAGCAGATTATTTAAAGGGGTGGAGATTTAACGATAGAGTCAAACCTTATTCTGGTGGCAATTATATGAGACAAACAGAAGACAAAGAAGCAATCCAGAGAGGCGAAGGGTACTATTTAGGTTTAATTGTTAAACTAGCTAAGCAAAAGAATATTGAGATAATATTTGTAAGTGCTCCATCAGCTAAAAATTGGACAATGAGAAAGCACAATAGAATGGAAGCGTTCGCAGCAAAAGAAGGCTATAAATATCTTGATTTAAACCTTAGTACAGAACAATTAGGGATTGATTGGAAAACTGACACATTTGATGAAGGTGATCATATAAATGCAAGTGGAGCAAATAAAGTGACATCGTATTTTGGTAATTGGCTCAAGGCAAATTATACATTAGCTGATTATAGAGAAGATCTAGCATTTGTGCAGTGGAATATTGATTTAGAGAAATGTAAAAAGACAAATGTTTGCCCGTAGTTTTAACCGAAATATGCACTTTAACGTTGCTGATAAAAAATGATGCATATTTTACTAGGAAAAAAAGGTAAAATGCGGTATAATATTGTATGATATAAACACTAAGAAAAAGAGGTTATTAACATATGGCAAGAGGTATTTTATTTGTTTTATCAGGACCAAGTGGTGTTGGTAAAGGAACTGTTCGAGCAGAACTGTTTTCACGGGAGAATCATAAATTGGTTTATTCTGTTTCTGCTACAACAAGAAAGCCTCGAGAGGGTGAAGTTGATGGAGTGGATTATTTCTTCAAGGAGAAAGAAGAATTTGAGCAAATGATTGCGGATAAGCAATTAATTGAACATGCACATTTTGTCGATAATTATTATGGTACGCCGCTGTCTTATGTAGAGGAAATGCTAGATAAAGGTTTGGATGTTGTCTTAGAAATTGAAGTTCAAGGTGCCGCTCAGGTAAAACGGGTCATAAATAATGCCGTGTTCATCTTTATTGCTCCACCAAGCCTTAAAGAGCTTCGCCGAAGATTAGTTAGTCGGGGAACAGAAGAGGCACCAGTAATTATGGGGCGCATTAACATGGCGATTAAGGAGCTGTTTTTAATGTCTGAATATGATTATACTGTAATTAATGATACAGTAGAAATTGCAGCGGATAAAATTTTAACAATTATTAAATCGGAACATTTGAGAACAAAATACATCGAAGATACAATTAGAGAAACGATCATTGAAGAATTACTATAGCAAGGGAGCAAATAAATATGTTGAAACCATCAATTGATGAACTATTAGAAGAAATCCATTCACGATTTGCCTTAACAATTGTCATTGCAAAAAGAGCGAGACAATTACAACTAACACCGCAAGAGTACACAATTGAAGAACCGGTTGGTATTGCTAATAATGAAGTCGCAAAGGCCTTAGAAGAACTAAATGCCCATGAGTTAGAATATTACCTAAATCGCGAAGAACTTGAAAATGCGCAAGAGAAAATCATTCGTCCAGAAGACAATCATACAGTTATTTTAGACGATGATTTAGGTTATACTTACAGCGAATAATATTATAAATCAAAGGTAGTATCTCTAGGGAGAGGCTACCTTTTTTTAGCAGAATAATGAGGGAGGTGAAATGATGATTGCAGCAGTAATTGTGGACATCAAAGCATATGCAGTAGATAAAATATTTGACTATATGATACCAGAGGCGACCAACATTACAATTGGTATGAAAGTTAAAGTCCCCTTTGGCCCGAGAATAATCGAAGGCTATGTTATTGAACTAAAAAAAGAACCAGAGGATCAAACCGTTAAATTGAAAGCGATTATCAGTGTCAGTGACATCCAATTTTTAAATGAGGAATTAATAAAGCTTGCAATCACTTTTGCGCAGGCAACAGGTAGCTTTAAGACAAGTTTCTTACAAGCGATGCTGCCCAAAAATATAACTAAGAGAAAAACAAAAATGATTGAAGAAGTTATGGAAATAGATAAAAGCAAAGTATCACCTAAAGCTACTAAACAACAGGAAATAATTAGCTTTCTTTCCCAAGAAAACCTCCCGCAGCAACTAAAAATGCTCAGGGATAAATTTGGAACATCAATAATTCAAGCAATGAAAAAAAATGGAGCAATCATAACTAAGATGCAGTCAGTGGAACAACTACCAAGCATTCCCACGGTAGTAAGTAAATCAAATGTAGTTCTCCGGGAAGAGCAAAATGCCGTATTATCAACATTAAAACAAAATTGTGAGCAACCCTACTTATTACAAGGAGTAACTGGTTCAGGAAAAACAGAGATATACATCCAGTTAATTGCGCATGTGATTGAAAGTGGAAAAACAGCATTATTACTAGTCCCTGAAATTGGGTTGACACCACAGATGATTGGTCGATTTGAGCAGCGATTTTCAGTGGCTAAAATTGCTGTTTTACATAGTGGATTGACGCCCGCTAAGCGCTATGATATGTGGCTGAAAATTAAGCAAAAACGTGTCGATATTGTTTTAGGAACAAGGTCAGCTATTTTTGCGCCACTAGAAAATATTGGTGTAATTATTGTTGATGAAGAACATGATGCAAGCTACCGTCAAGAAAATGCACCATCATATAATGCCCTTGAAATAGCTGCTTGGCGTGCTAAAAGGCATAAGGCTACACTGTTACTTGCAAGTGCAACTCCTAGTTTAGAAAGTTATGTTCGTGCCAAAAAGAAAATATATAAGCCATTATATCTAAAGCAACGAATTAGTGAAGAACCAACAAATGTTGAGGTTATTGACATGAGACAATCAGTTGGTGAAATTGAATATCGCTACTTTTCAAAAGAATTATTAGCGGCTATTAAACAAGCCCTTGCTAAAAAGCAACAAGTAATGCTCTTATTAAATCGCCGAGGATATGCACCAGTTACTGTGTGCACACAGTGTGGACATACACCAAATTGTCCCAATTGTGACACAACACTGACATTTCATAAAAATAAAAACAAGCTTATTTGTCACTATTGTCAACACACGCAAGACGCTTGGAAAACATGTCCAAAGTGTGACAGTCGAATTATGATGCAGGGGGTTGGAATTCAAAAGATCGTGGAAGAGCTTGAACGAATTCTTCCAGATGCAAGATTATTGCGTGTTGATAAAGATAGCATTAAAAATTACGATGATTATCATAATTTTTATGCATCATTTCTGGCAGGAGAAGCCGATATTATGGTAGGAACACAAATGATTACAAAAGGATTTGACTTTCCTAATGTGACGGTTGTTGGCGTCCTTGAAACGGACCAAATTCTACATATGCCTGATTTAAGGGCAAGAGAGAAAACATATCAACTTTTACGACAAGTAATTGGTCGGGCAGGGCGTGGCAACCATGGTGGGACGGCTTTTTTACAAACATTTGATGCGAAAAACTCATTGTTTACTGATATTATTAAAGAGCAGTATGATCAATTTGCAAATAAAGAACTTCTTTTACGAAAACAATTCCAAAATCCACCATACTGTCATATAAGTGATATTATTGTCTCCTCAGAATTTCAGCATGAAGCCACAAGATGTGTTCAATATATGTATGATCAACTTCAAAAATTATCGTCCCATGCGACTATTTATCCACCCAGTAGTACATTTATTGCCCGAATAAACAATAGGTATTACTATCATATCCTTATAAAATACAAGGATTCCAGCAAAATAATTGGGAATGTTTCCATGCTATTAACACATGTTGTTAAACATTTCCCCAAAGTACACAGCTATATTCAGGTTAATCCAATCAATTTTTTATAATAAATAGCTTTTGAAAAGAGGAACAGCCAATGCCAAAAAAGAAAATAATCTTCATGGGCACACCAAATTTTGCAGCCCATATTTTAAAACAATTACTAGAAGAAAAACAGGATTTATATGAAATAATTGCCGTTATCAGTCAACCCGACAAGCCAATTGGTCGCAAGCGTGTGCTAACGCCAACAGAAGTCAAACAAGTGGCGCTATCATATAATTTGCCAATTTTGCAACCGGCTAAAATTGCAACAGCATATGAGGAAATTAAAGCCTTAGAGCCTGATTTATTGATCACAGCCGCTTATGGTCAGCTAGTACCGGTAAAAATTTTGGAACTACCAAAATTTCGTTGTATTAATGTTCATGGCTCATTATTACCTAAATACCGTGGTGGTGCACCAATTCACTATGCAATTATCAAGGGTGAAAGTAAAACGGGCATTACAATAATGTATATGGAAAAGGCCTTAGATGCGGGTCATATGATAGCTTCGGTTGAAATCCCTATTTTAGATGATGATAATTTGGCAACAATGTATGAAAAATTACAAAAAATTGGGGGGAAGCTATTATTAGAGATTTTGCCGGATTTTTTTGCTTATAAAATTATAGCGATACCACAGGATTTAGCGAAGGTAACATATGCTCCGAATATTACTAAGGAACAAACAAAGATCAATTGGCATGGCTCAGCAGTAGAGGTTTTTAATCATGTCAGAGGATTATATCCAGCACCAGCAACATTTACGATAATTGACGAAGTAACAATAAAAATATATGAAGTTAGTATCAAAACAATGGATGTATCAAGTTTTAAGCCCGGGCAAATAATTCATGCAGATAAGAGCAGTTGCTATATTGCTACGAGTTCTAATGCTATTTCGCTAAAAAGCATTCAATTAAGTGGCAAAAAACGGCAAAAAATCCAAGAAGTGATCAATGGAATTGGTAAAACACTTTTGGTAGAAGGAGCATGTTTTGAGTAAAAGTAATAATAATACAACGGATGTTCGCGAGCTGGCAAGTCAAATTATTTTGGAAACGTGCTATAATAAAGGCTATATCAATAAGCAACTACAAGGAATTAAGCAACTTAGTCCATCAGATATGAGCTTTTTGACAAATATTGTTTATGGTGTAGTTAAAGATTATGATTATTTGCAAGCTATTTTAGCCACACGTGTCGATTTAGCTAAAAATAAGCGAATTGTTCGTGTTATTTTAGCAATGTCATTATATCAATTTTTAAGCTTAGATAAAATTCCAACATATGCAATTATTGATTCGGCTGTGCGAGTAGCCCGCGCAAAAACAAATGATTTCACAGCAACATTTGTCAACGCTGTACTACGAAAAATATTAGTAGATAAGGCAACATTGACAGTAGATACAACAAGTCTATCAGAAATAGAGGCGCTAGCTATAAAACACAGCCAGCCACTGTGGCTAACAAAATTACTAGTTAGCCAGTATAACTTGGAGGAAGCAACATCTTTTTATCTGTGGGTTAGTGAGTCTAATCGCCAATTTGCAAGAGTGAATACGCTTAAAGCAAGCAAGGAAGAAATTCTTGAGTTACCAGGCTTCATTGCAGCAGACGGTGTCGATGCAGTGGAATATTTATTAGGGAATATTGCGGCAACAGAAGCCTTTTTGCAAGGGAGAGTAATGATTCAAAACTTGTCAAGTCAATTAGTTGCTCCCAGTTTGAATCCGCAAAGAGGTGATACAATATTAGATATGTGTGCAGCCCCTGGCGGGAAAACAACGCATTTAGCTCAACTTACAGGAAATAAAGCAACAATTACCGCAATGGATTTATACCCATTTAGAGTCAAGCAAATTGATGAAAATGCCCAGAGATTAGGCAATACAACAATTAATTCCGTTACAGGCGATGCTTTATCCCTAGATAAGACAATATTTTACGATCGTATTTTACTTGACGCTCCTTGTAGTGGGCTTGGAGTACTCAAACAAAAGCCTGAAATAAAATATCAAATAACACCAACAATTTTAGATGAACTTGTAGTACTCCAGAGAAAGCTCCTAAAAAGTGGCTGGTCACAATTAAAAGTAGGAGGAACATTTGTTTACAGCACATGCACGATAAATAAAAAAGAAAATCAAAAACAAATAGCCCAATTTTTAGCAAATACACCTGATGCAAAACTCGTCGCAGAAAATGAAGTATTTGCTCAAATGGCTGAAGGGTACTCAGGATTTTATTTAGCAACAATGCTAAAAGAGGAGCGCGATGTTCATGCGAAAAATGGTTAAATATAGTCAACTATTTCTAGGGTTCTGGATTCAGTTATGGTTATTTGCGACGCTAATACCTGCTGCAATGGGAGGCGATTGGAGCGCAACATTATTTATCTGCGGTCAACTTGCTTATTTTACGATAAGCGGGATATATTGCTATATGTTTTTAAGTTTGAAATTATCAGAACTTTGGCAACAGCGCTTAGAATTATTGATGACGGGAATTGGGATGCTGCTGGCAATCATTTATAGCGGAATTATTTTAACGGATCCATGGTTATGGCAAAGTGAAAAGTTTATTGGCTTTGATTTTATTGGCTTAATGATCTGGATTGGAATATTATTAGTGACTTCAGCGGTTAGTTTTTTTTATTGTACTAGGGATGATTATCGCCTAAATATTCAAAAATCTAAGTTATGGAATACATATAAAACAGCAGATTTATGGTGGCTGTCGGTTATCATCATCAGTGGACTTGTCTTAACAATAATGAATACAAAATTGGTTTACGGGGTTACACGAGAGTATTGGCAGAATCTCCGAACAGTGGGTACTTGCTTTATTATTTTTATTACGTGGTACTATAGTCGATATTTTAGGGCACAGCGATATTTCTTTATTGCGATGATTGGTGGCTACTTTGGCTTTGTGCTAATTGAAACATTACAGTTTCTGTTAATTGAAGCTCCCCTAACAAAGCAGACACTCATTTCTTTTGGTCAGAAAACGACTGGTGTTGATTATGCAATATATACTTCTCTTGTTCATTTAACCATTACAATGGCTTGGACTCTGTTCCTTAATTACCGTGAAAAAAAATCTAATTAACTATATCAGAAAAGAAGTAGTTAATATATGATATAATTTAGTTTATCTAACTTCAAAGGAGAAAAATTATGAAACAATATTTAGCACTGTGTGAAACAATTTTAACCCAAGGTCAATTTAAAGCTGATAGAACGGGAACAGGAACGTATAGTATGTTTGGTCACCAGTCACGGTATGATCTAACTGCCGGATTTCCGATGGTTACAACGAAGAAGGCGCACCTAAAATCAATCATTCATGAACTTTTATGGTTTATTAGTGGTGATACTAATATTGCTTATTTACAAGATAATGGGGTTCGCATTTGGAATGAATGGGCGAGTCCAGAGGGCGAGTTAGGACCAGTTTACGGTCATCAATGGCGAAAGTGGCAAGGGAGTGATGGGCAAAAACATGATCAATTGGCACAGCTAGTTGAAGATTTATGTACCAACCCGTATTCACGGAGGCATATAATTAGTGCATGGAATGTTGGTGACTTAGATAAGATGGCGTTGCCCCCCTGCCATGCATTTATGCAGTTTTATGTCGATGCAAGTGGGCGATTATCATGTCAACTCTATCAAAGGTCTGCAGATGTCTTTTTAGGTGTACCTTTTAATATTGCCTCATATGCACTTTTTACGATGATGTTAGCCCAGGTTTGTAACTTGAAAGTCGGAGAGTTTATTCATACCCTGGGAGATGCGCATATTTATACAAACCATAAAGCCCAAGTTGAATTACAATTAACACGAGAGCCATATAAAATGCCCACAATGAAAATCAACCCTGAGATCACATCTATTTTTGACTTTACGTTTGCCGATTTTGAATTACTTAATTACCAAAGCCACCCCCATATTGCAGGAAAGGTAAGTGTTTAAGCATGTTAAGTATGATTGTTGCAACAGATCTTGAAAATGGAATTGGTTTAGATAATAAAATGCCTTGGCATTATCCAGTAGATTTTGCTTATTTTAAGCAAATCACAACAGGACATACAATTATTATGGGACGCAAAACCTTTGAATCAATTGGGCATCCCTTACCAAACCGCAAAAATTTAGTCATTAGCCGTAATCTTTTAGCTCAAGAGGGCATTGAGGTAATTGATGACCCGATGTCTTATTTTGAGGCAGCGCAACATCTAATAGAAGAGGTTTTTATTATTGGAGGAGGATCGGTGTATGAACTGGCACTCCCGTATACAAATAGAATTTACCGAACAGAAATTCAGAAAAAGTACGCAACAGACTGCAAGTTTCTTGAAATACCACTAACGGAATTTGAGCAAACAGCACGAGTTGAAAAAGGTGAACTCCATTTTGTCACGTATGAAAGGATTGAAATAAAATGAATGTCTTAATAACAGCACTAATGGTCTTTGGTGTGATACTGGGAATTGCGGTGATTATCTTCTTGTTTTGCTGGATCTTAGCCTTTGCTTTTGCGGGCCCCAAAGTCCCGTTAGCATTAAAGCACATCCTTGTAAAAACGATGTTTCCGGTAGTAAATTACCTCTTAGGAGTTGACATCATCGTCCATGGAAAAGAAAATATTCCCAACTTCAAAGGAAAAAAAGGCTATGCGATTGTTGCAAATCATCAATCAATGTTTGATATTTTAATTATTGGAGCAACGTTTCCCGATCCGGTAGCCTTTGTTGCGAAAAAAGAAATTAGTAAATGGCCATTTATTGGCATCTGGACAAAAACATTAGGTAGTGCCTTTATTGACCGTAATAACCTTCGCCAATCATATGAAGCAGTGATGGTTACAGGGGCAAATAACATTAAAAATGGTTTGGCTATGACAATTTTTCCAGCGGGAACACGCTCGAGGAAAAATGAAGTACAAGACTTTAAACCTGGGAGCTTTCGAATTGCAACCAGTAACCAAGCACCAATACTGCCAATTACGCTAGTGGACGGTTTTAAGGCGGTAGATGCGAGTTTTTTTAAACGTGTTAAAGTACATGTATATGTCCATCCGATGATGGAATATAGTGATTATGAGGGCTTATCAGCGTTTGCGGTGGCAAAAAAAGCGCAGTTGATTGTTACTGCACCAATGTTAACACTAGAATAGGAAGAAGAGGGATGGATTAAAGTGGATATTAGAACATTGCAGAAACAGCTAAAAGCGCATAAAATAAATATTCCAGCTACCGAAGAAGCGATGGTGAAGCGGTTGCAAAGTGAATTTTTGGAGCTAGAAGAGGCGATCATAGCGCAGAAACCCCATTTTTCTGGTCCGGGAGACGCAATAAAAGATACAATAGAAGAAGAAATATATGATGTTTTTTACTTTTTATTGCAGCTAGCTAATCTTTATGATGTTGATTTTTCAGAAGTTTGTCAGGCAAAATATCACTTGAATAGTAAAAAATATAATGATTAAGGAGATTGTTTTGAATTTTGAAAAAGAATTAATTAGATGGTATACCGAAAACAGACGTGATTTCCCCTGGTTGTATACCAAAAATCCTTATCATATTTGGATCTGTGAAATCATGTCACAGCAGACGCAAATTGTAAGAGTGGTAGGCTACTACGAGCGATTTCTAACAATTTTCCCGCGGATTGAGGATTTGGCAGCAGCGGATGAGCAAACACTACTTAAGGCATGGGAAGGGCTAGGATACTATTCAAGGGTTCGCAATATGCAAACAGCAGCCCAGTATATTGTTGGTGAATTAAAAGGCGTTTTCCCTAGTGATTACGAAGGTTTAAAGGAGCTTAGAGGCGTTGGGACCTATACTGCAGCAGCGGTAGCAGCAATAGCCTTTGGCAAGCCTGTTGCCGCAGTGGATGGCAATGTGTTACGGGTATATTCACGTCTGGTTGAGCTAGAGGATGATATTTTACAACAGAAGACAAAAGATAAAGTAAAACTTGCCTTAGAAGAGCATTTGACGTGCCTCAATCCATCTTACTACAATCAAGGCTTGATACAAGTAGGAGCATTAATTTGTTTGCCCGTTAATCCTAAGTGCAATATTTGTCCACTCCAAAGTTATTGCCGTGCGAAACAATTCAACACGATAAACAAATTCCCCTACAAAAAGAAGAAAATAAAACCTGTAAAAACAGGATATTACACATTTATTATCTATAATAAAGACAATCAAATCTATTTGACAAAAGAAATCCAAAATCAATTTTTATATGGATTATATGCATTACCCCAGTACCCCAATGAAGATAATTTTGCGGATGTGATTAAGCAGTTATCAGAGCTGCTAATGATTGATTTTGATATTGATGCTTTTGAATTTAAGGGGATTTACAATCATCTTTTTTCACATAAAAATTGGGTGATGTCTGTGTTTCTCTATGGTGTAGCTAATCAAAAAAGTGACAATTTTGTTTGTTATAACGAAGTTCCGATGGCAAATGCACATCGAAAAGTGTTAGATGTCTAAGTAGAGCAAATATTATCCCACAGCAACACTGTGCATTAGCGTGGACAGTGTTGCTGTGTTAGTCGTTTATTAATAAGCTGGGGGGAGGCAATTTTATGCAGGAAGCCCCCCACAATTGACCATCTTTATCTACTGGGAACAACATTAACCCGGAGTCCATTATTAGCAAACAGAGTCTTAGTCCACATTGGTGGTGAAAAGAGAAGGAGGAAACAAAGTGGTTGATGTTGAATATTTATTTAGGGGAAAACAAGAACAAGTGTTTATATTATATGAGTTGCTCGTAGTAAAAATGGCAGAAATAGGCGATTTTATGATTGAACCTAAGAAAACGTGTCTGCACATCGTCAAAAACGCAGCATTTTTAGGGATACATCCTAAAAATAAATGGTTAGATATCAATATTGTTAGTAATGTTGCGCTAGAACATCCAATGCTGATAAAAGTGGAGCAAGTCTCAAAAAACAGATTTCATAACAGCTTACGTTTAGAGCGTGAGACTGACATCAATAGTGAATTAATCACTTTAATTAAAGAGGCTTACCTGTTAAAACTAAAATAGGACAATATAAAAATCACACTTCTAAAAAATGGGTGTTTTTTTTGTGAGGTACGTTATCACCAAAAGGGAATGATTGAAATAAAGTTGAGGGGAGAGCAAAAACATGAAGAAAATCAATTTTTTACTTTACTCAACTGCCAATAATGGTTACAATAGTAAAGGCGTGATTAGAAATCGCACAATTGATGTTTTTAATAATAGTTAGCCCAAGATGTGAACTTATGAGGAGTGCAAGGTATGTACAAAATATTTGCAAGTGTTTATGATGATTTTTCGGATGAAATGTTTTATAATCAATGGTATCAGTTTGTTAAGCGTGATTTAAGGGGCAATGAAAATATTCTAGACTTAGGCTGTGGAAGTGGTGTAATGCTGAAGATGCTTAGTTCTGCTGGTTTTAATGTTAGTGGTGTGGATTTGTCTGAAGATATGTTGGTACTAGCAAAGCAGAAGCTAGCAGGTAGTAATGCTGAAAATTCACTTTATCATGAGGATATGTCAGTTTTTAGAACAAATGGAGTACAATATGATACAATTATAAGTACTTGTGATAGCATCAATTATTTAGCCACAGAAAATAAAGTTTCACAGATGTTTGCTAATGTTTCACAGATGTTGCGGAACGGTGGTCGTTTTTATTTTGATGTGCACTCAAATTATACGTTTGAGTCACGGTTTAAAAACTGGTCATATGCTGATAATAGCCTTCAAGTTAGTGTGATGTGGAATACTTTTACGGAAGATGATTTTGTCTTTTTGCATGATTTGACTTTTTTTAAACAAGTTGAGGGACAATTTTATGAGCGTTTTGATGAGACACATACACAGTATTATTTTACAAAAGGAGTCCTAGAGAGGCTACTAAAACAGAATGGACTAGCAGTTGTTAGTGTAACATCAGATTTTAAGACGGTTTATGATACTTGTGGAATGCGTGATTTCTATGTCGTTGAGCATGAACAAAAATAAGTGGTTTTGAAAGGATAGAGGGTCGTATGAATTTTTTTCATTTATTAGATAATCGGCCATTTGTAAGCGCGGTTATTGTACAGTATATTCTTTTTATACTTTTATATGTTTTAATTAGAATTTGCTATGTGATACTACAAAGAAAATGGGAAAAAAATAAGGAACTTGGTTACTTTATTGGGATGCTCTATTTTACGTTTGTAATTGCTATTACAACAACAAGATTAAATTTGACCTTAGAAGGGGCATCAATTTTAGCAAGAATTCAATTGATGCCTTTTGATACGGTAACAAGGTATTGGCCTCTAGATGGCGAATACGCGCTATATAATATTATTGGGAATTTCATTTTGATGATTCCGATTCTACCAATATTGCGTTACTGTTTTATGATTAAATCAGTTAAAAAGGCATTTGTATTTACATTGTTTTTTACATTATCAATCGAAGTAGCTCAACTTTTTTTTACAACTAGTCGCGCCTTTGATGTCGATGATATTATTTTAAATGTTAGTGGGTTTTGCATTTCAGCGTTGTTTTGGTGGTTGTTTCAGAAAATTAAAGTTGTTAAATAAAAATAAAGGAGTGTGTTTGTTGTGGCAAACCAAAAATATTCAGATGATAGTATCCAAATACTCGAAGGGCTTGACGCTGTGCGCAAAAGACCGGGTATGTATATTGGATCAACAGATGCACGTGGACTGCATCATTTAGTTTATGAAATTGTGGATAATGCAATTGATGAGGTTTTAGCTGGATTTGGACAAAAGATTCTTGTGACAATTCATAGGGATCATAGTGTTAGTATTGAAGACTTTGGTCGTGGAATTCCTGTTGGAAAACATGCATCAGGAGCTTCGACGGCAGAAGTTATTTTTACGATTTTGCATGCAGGTGGTAAATTTGGTGGCGATAGTGCCTATAAAACAAGTGGTGGACTACATGGCGTAGGTTCGTCAGTGGTTAATGCTCTGTCGTCATGGATGGAAGTGACCATTGTTCGCGACAAGAAGACACATGTAATTCGTTTTGAAGACGGTGGACGAACAAATAGTGGGTTACAAGTAATAAAAGATAAGCCGGTTAAGACTTCGGGGACAAAAGTACACTTTAAGCCAAGTCCGGATGTTTTTTCAACAATTGAATATCAATTTACAACCGTTGCAGAACGTTTACAGGAGTCGGCATTTTTACTCAAAGGTCTGAAAATTGTCTTAAATGATGAGCGAACAGATACAAAAGTTGAGTATTTGTATGAAGATGGTATTGTTTCATATGTTGATTTTCTAAGAGGTACGAAAAAGGCTTTGACGATTCCCTTTTCGTTTTCACAAATAATTGATGAAATCGAGGTTGATGTGGCGCTGCAATATACAGATGCATATGCGGAACAGATGGTTTCATTTGTTAATAATGTAAGAACTCGCGATGGTGGAACACATGAAACTGGCTTTAGATCAGGTTTAACAAAAGCAATCAATGAATATGCCCGAAAAAAAATCTTAATTAAAGAAAAAGATAAAAATCTTGACGGAACTGATATTCGCGAGGGTGTCATTGTCATTTTATCAATTCGTGTGCCCGAAAAATACCTCCAGTTTGAAGGACAAACAAAAGCTAAACTAGGGACACCACAAGCAAGAAGTATTGTGGAACAAATGATCGTTGAGCAAATGACATATGTGCTCAACGAAAATCATAAAGTAGCAGTTGATATCATTAAGAAAGCACAAAAGGCACAACAAGCGCGTGATGCGGCAAGAAAAGCTCGTGATGAAATTCGCTTAGGTAAAAATAGAAGCAAGAAAGAAACAAATTTATCAGGTAAATTGACACCTGCTCAAAGTAAAGATGTGACGAAAACAGAATTATTTTTAGTCGAAGGGGATTCAGCTGGTGGCTCAGCAAAGCAAGGTCGAGACCGGAAATATCAAGCAATTTTGCCGTTAAGGGGTAAAGTTGTCAATACAGAGCGGGCAAAACTTGCTGATATTTTTAAAAATGAAGAAATCAACACAATTATTCACACAATTGGTGCTGGTATTGGTAGCGATTTTGTCTTAAAAGATTGTCGTTATAATCGAATTGTTATTATGACCGATGCCGATACAGATGGTGCACATATTCAAGTACTGTTGCTGACATTCTTTTTCCGTTATATGCGTGAATTGGTGGAAGCAGGTAAGGTGTATATCGCTTTACCACCACTTTATAAGGTTTCCAAAGGGCAAAAACCCAAAGAAAGGCTGGAGTATGCTTGGACTGATGAAGAGCTACAGCAAATATTACCAAGTTTTGGGAAAGGCTACATCATTCAGCGTTACAAAGGTCTAGGAGAAATGAATGCCGATCAGCTGTGGGAAACAACAATGAATCCAGAAACAAGAACGTTTATTCGTGTAGCAATTGAAGATGCAGCAGAGGCTGATAAGGTTATTTCAGTATTGATGGGTGACAAAGTAGAGCCACGTCGTGAATGGATCGAATCAAATGTTGATTTTACACTTGCCGATGATTTCAAAGTAGACTAAAGGAGTATAAAAATTATGGAAACTGAAAAAAAACAACGAATTTTCACCGAGACACTGCAACAAGTTGTTGGTGAACGCTTTGGGAGATATTCAAAATATATTATTCAAGATCGTGCTTTGCCTGATGTTCGTGATGGCTTAAAGCCTGTACAACGTCGAATTTTATATGCGATGTATGCGGAAGGAAATACGAACAGTAAAAACTTCCGTAAATCAGCAAAAACAGTCGGAAATGTTATTGGTAACTACCACCCGCACGGTGATAGTTCGGTTTATGAGGCAATGGTTCGACTGAGTCAAGATTGGAAAATGGCAATTCCGCTAGTGCAGATGCATGGAAATAATGGTTCAATTGATGGTGATTCGGCAGCAGCAATGCGTTACACGGAGGCACGACTTTCCGCAATTTCAGAATTATTATTGGCTAATATTGATAAGCAAACAGTTGATTTTATTCCTAATTTTGATGATACTCATACTGAACCAACAGTATTACCAGCAAGGTATCCTAATTTATTAGTAAATGGCTCAACGGGTATCTCAGCAGGGTATGCAACGGATATTCCACCACATAATATTAAAGAAGTGATTGATGCAGCTATTCATTTAATCAATAATCCCCAAGCAAATTTAGCGGCTTTGATGAAGTATGTCAAGGGACCAGATTTTCCGGGTGGTGGAATCGTCCAAGGTATTGAAGGCATTAAAACGGCCTTAAAAACCGGAAAAGGGAAAGTTATTATTCGCTCAAAAGTTGAACGAGTAAATGAAAAAGCCAAAATAGTGCTTGTAATTACGGAAATTCCTTATGAGGTAAATAAAGCTAATTTAGTGCGCCAAATGGATGAAATTCGCTTAAATAAGTCAATTGAGGGTATTAGTGAGGTTCGTGATGAGTCTGATCGAAATGGCTTTAGAATAGTTGTAGAACTCAAAAAAGAGGCAAATGTCGAGGCAATCGAGAACTTTTTTTACAAAAATACGGACTTGCAGGTAAATTATAACTATAATATGGTCGCAATTTATAATGGACGGCCTGTTTTAATGGGCTTAAAAACGATGCTAACTGCTTATATTGAGCACCAGTTAAATGTTTTGACAAGAAGAACAAATTTTGATTTGAAAAAGGCGCTAAAACGCGCTCATATTGTTGAAGGATTGATTAAAGCATTATCAATTTTAGATGAAGTTATTGGAACAATTCGCTCATCATCAAATCGCCAAGATGCAATTAATAATTTAGTTAAAGCGTATGAATTTACAACGGATCAGGCTGACTCAATTGTGCAACTACAATTATACCGGTTAACAAATACTGATGTTGTAGCCTTAGAGGCTGAGGGCCTCGAATTACGAACAAATATTCAAAAATGGGAAGTTTTATTAAGCAGTGAAGAAAAAATGCGGGCGCAATTAGTTGAAGAGCTAACTGAAGTTATTAAAACGATGTCAATTAAAAGAAGAAGCGTTATTGAGGCGCAGATTAGTAGTATTGTTATTGAAGCTGATGCCCTAATTAGTAAAAGAACGGGAATTGTAACAATTACGCGTGATGGTTATGTTAAATTTACATCTCATCGCTCATTTAATGCTAGTAATGGAAATGATCATGGTCACAAGCCAAATGATGCGTTTATTGGCCAATATGAGGTCGAAAATACGCAAACTCTGGTTGCGATTACGAGTGGTGGGTCATATTTATTTGTCCCGGTTCATTTAATTCCAGAGATGAAGTGGAAGGAAACAGGAGCTCATTTTAGTACGCTCGTACAGTATGATACAAGCGATAAAATAATCTATGCATTTGGTGTGAATCAATTTGTAAAAGGTGCCAAAAACTTATTAATTACAAGCAGATTAGGCTTTATCAAGAAAGTTGATGTTGCTGATTTACAGCTACAAAGATTTACTAAATCGGCTAAAATAATGGCGCTTAAAGGTGATGATGCAATTGTTTCTGCTGTTGAAATTGTGCCAAATGCGAAAGCGGATATTATTTTGATTTCATACGAAGGATTTGCTAATCGGTTTTCAGCAAGTGAAGTACCACTTGCGGGCGTTAAAGCGCAGGGCGTAAAATCAATGAAGCTTGGTTCAACAGATGGCGTAACATCGATGTATCTGGGAACGGACAAGAATTCAATGGTTTTGTATACAAGCAAAGGAACTTACAAGCGAATAAGCCTTGCAAACATTGAATATACGGGAAGGTATAAAAAAGGAATTCGGGTAATCAAAATGGTTAAAGCGACGCCTTACTATCTCATCGGCTGTGCTGATTTTAATCGGACGGTTAATGTGATTGGTGCCAAGAAAACAGAGCAAGTATTGCTTGCTAAAATTCCACTATCTGATTTAGAGTCAACGGGTAAAAAATTAAACCACTTTGATGAAGCGACCCTAATTACAGCACTAGAAATTGGTGTAATTGGAACACAAATGGTTAAAGCCCCAAAGCAAGTTATGACCGAAATCGATAACACCACAGCAGAACTTGAAAAAATATTAGAAGAGCAAGGGGTATTATTTGATGCCTAGTACTTGTATTTTACTCGCTGTAGCCCCAATATATGAGCAGACAATTTGGTTTGAACAAGTATTGGACTATCTCAGTGAAAAGCCAAATGCAACAATTTTACTGCCTAAAATAACATTATTTGATCAAACGATTGTGGAAACAAATTTGATTTATGGTTTACTGGAGAAGCAATTTGAGCAAATTATGTATTATGAAGTAGATTTGCCCGCTAAAAGTGCTATTTATAGTCCGACAGAACAGGAAGTTTTGGCGCAAGCAACGGAGAAACTTTGCCAGTATATTCAATTTGACGAAAAGCTGGTTCAACTAAAAGACATGAACCAGCCAGTGAACTACTTGTTAGCAAAGCAATATGATATCTTTTTAACTGAAAATTGTAAGCGTGATTTTCTTGGACTCCAGGACAAGTTGGCAACGGCCCTAGTGACCACAATTGAACAAATAGCAACAGCAGAAATCATTATAATTTGTGATATTGAGCACGCTTTTAATTTCAAGGCCAAACTTTGGCAAAATGAGCAAAATTCATACTATATTTTTGGTGAAAAAATGGAGGAAGATGAAAACGAAGAAGTGTAATCGTTTTCATCTTTCCCATTTTTTTTCTTCAATAAAAAAAACGAGTTGCTTCTTGTCACAAAACGACTTTATTGGTACAATAATACGTATATGACCCTGCATAAATTTAATTGAAAGAGGAGATATTATGAGAAGAATGATGAAAATGATGACAGCAGCACTGACCTTAATAATGATTTTGGCAGCATGTGGTGGAAATACTAAGTTGGCTAATAAAGAATTTAGGATGGCAATTGACCGTGTTATGACAACATTAAATCATCAGACGACAACATCACGTGCTGAAATGGAGCAAATTTCACAAGTGATGGAAGGTTTAACGCGTTATGATGATCAAAAGAAACTAGCCCCCGCGGGAGCGGAATCATGGACAATTAGTGAAGACTATCTAACCTATACATTTAAATTACGTAAAGATGCAAAATGGGAAAATGGAGAACCTGTCACGGCGAAAGATTATGTGTTTGCTTGGCAGACATTAATTACTAACCCAAAGGCTGGATATAATTATGTGCTAACGATTCTTGAACATGGTGCAGAAGTAAAGCAAGGAAGTATGGCTAAAACAAGTCTTGGTGTAAAAGCACTGGATGACTATACTTTTGAAGTAAAACTAATTTCTCCATATGCCCCACTACTAGATGCTGTATCAACTGTTACATATTATCCATTAAATGAAGCTAAGTATACAGAAGTTGGTGCAGATAATTATGGAACCACAGCAGCTAGTATTTTAACAAATGGTGCGTTCAAATTAACGACATATGAACCTGCAAGTTTGCTAGAATATACTAAAAGTGAAAATTATTGGGATGCTAAAGCAGTTAATCTTAATACGGTAAAAGTGAATGTTATAAGCGAAATAACAACACAATCTGTTATGTTTGATAGTGGTGAATTGGATATACTCCGTATAACTGGAGCAATAACGGACAAGTATCCGGATAATAGTGACACGATAAATGAGCTGGAAAGTCGAATTATTTTCATGTATTTATCAGGAACAACTGGAACGCCAAATGCGTTGCTGTCTAATAGAAGCTTCCGCCAAGCAATTGCACGACTAATTGATAAGGAGCTTATCACTAATAATCTATTAAAAGATGGTTCTGCTTTCTTAGAAGGTATTATTCCGGCAGGTTTTGGTGACGTTAAAGGTCGAGATTTTAGAAGCTTTACACAAAGCTATAATCAAAAAAGTATTGATATAGCAGAAAGTCGTAAATTGTTTGCAACAGCCAAAAATCAATTACCCGAAAATACACCATTAGTACTAAATATTGCTTATCAAGAAACAGGTGCCTTTAAAAAAGTATTTGAAAATATTAAATCACAAATAGAAACAGCACTGCCTGAGGTTGTGGTTGTGTTAGAATCAGTGCCAAACCAAGTATACGTCTCACAGGCTATGAAAAAGCAGACACCCGCAGGTGTTGGAAGTTGGAGTGCAGCATTCACTGATTATTTCAACTTTATGGAGTTATTTGCAGATGGTGCAACATTTAACTATGGTAATTATAATAATCCAGAATTTGAAAGCCTAGTAAAACGTGCACGTATTGAAGGTGACCTCGTTAGGCAAGCAGAAATTTATGCGCAGGCAGAAAAAGTATTAGTCGAGGATGCGGTTTACATTCCGTTATATCAAGTAGGTGCCAAATATGCAATTAAGCCAAATATTAAAGGATTTTTGCTCAATTCAGTATCCCCAAGTATAGATTTTAAATTTATAACAGTCGAATAATAAGAAAAAGGAGTTGGCCAGTTCGGTTTATAGCACATAGTTAGGCAAAAACACCTGACCCAATAAAGACTAACCAACAGTTGTTACTTAGTCTTGGAGCCGAAGCGGTGAGGTAAGGCTTAAGCGTAGACAAAGAAGTACACGAAGCGAAATACGAAAGCGTGAAGAAGATGCGAAAGAACGATATAAACAGCTAAAAGGATGGGTCTCAACATTCGACTTAGAGTTAGCGGAAGCCAAAATAAGAATTCTTCCATTTTGAAGAAATGAGTGAGCAAAAGAAACATTTAATTTCTTGGATTTTAGACGCATCAACGGGAAAACATTAACAGGAAGATATCGGGTGCATCACAGAAACAGGCTATAAAATATTAGACAAAAGACATCCAAAGAAAAGCATGGGATGGAGGGCATTTGAACGAATATGGGAAGGGTATGAAATGCCAAGACCAAAAATCTATGTGAACACCTGAGCGTGAAGGCAAGATAAGATATGAAAATCCGTATGCGGGAAAATCGCATGTACGGTTCTGTGAGGGGCTAACAGACTTGCTCTCACGAAATAAAAAAATAAAAGAGAGAGAGGAAGTCGAGCTAGTCTACTTGACGAAAAAATTATGATAAATAAGCAAAGAGCATTAAAGATGTTCATCGAATTAGTTAAAATAGACAGTGTGAGTAAAAACGAAAGAGCAATTGCCGATTTTTTACTAGATTATTTTGGTAAAAAGGGGTACGAAGCAATAGAAGATTTTAAGAGTAAATCTTCTATTGAAGGAGCAACAGCTGGAAATATCATTGTCAAAATTCCAGGAAACGGCCTAAAAAAGGATGATCAACCAATAATGCTATGTGCTCATATGGATACTGTGGAACCAGGAAATGGTGTTAAACCACGATTTAGTGAAGATGGTAAATTTATCATAACTGATGGAACAACAATATTAGGAGCCGATGATAAAGGTGGTATTGCCCAAATTATTGAAGTAGTGGAAGTACTAGAGCAAACGAAGGAAGCCCATCCACCATTAGAATTGCTTTTTCCCGTATGTGAGGAAATCCGTTTACTTGGCTCTAGGGGGCTTGATAAGTCACTTGTAAGCGCTAAAGTAGCATATGTACTAGATGGTGGACCAAATACGGGGGATGTGCTTGTAGGAGGGCCAACAGCGTATGATGTGTTTTGCACAATAAAAGGTAAGGCAGCCCACGCCGGAGTTGAACCAGAATTAGGTATTTCAACAATTCAAGTACTAGGTCATGCAATTGCGAACATGAAATTATTAAAAGTTGATGAAGATACATCAAGTAATATCGGATTTGTGAAAACGGATTATCCGTTAAATGTTGTCCCGGAAATAACAACACTTGGTTTTGAAGTTAGAAGCCTAAAAGCCCAAAAAGCGGATCAACAGCTAGAGCATTTAAAAAAATGCCTAATGGATGCAGCCAATAAATTTGGTGCGAGTGTAAAATTTGACGTAACAAAGGTTTTAACAGCTTACCAAACAGATGCAAATAACCCGGTATTAAAAAGATATTATGAAATTTGTGCCCAAAATAATATCGAAGTTGTCGAAACAATTAGTCGGGGTGGAACAGATTTAAGCTCGCTAATTGGACATGGGATTGAAGGTATTGTAATTGCAACAGGTGGGGATAATTTACATTCGGTTGAAGAGCGATTAAATATCGAAATATTTTTAACAAGTCTTGATTTGCTTCTTAAATTAATTACAACATAAAAAGAAGACACTAACCATTTATATGGCTAGTGTCTTCTTTTATTGGCTAAAAATTAAACTGCACCATGCACAAGCATTGTATCAGCAACAGTTAAAAATCCGGCAATATTTGCACCAATTACAAGGTTTCCTGGGTAGCCATAGGTACTGGCTGCACCACTTGCAGAGGTATAAATCGTTTTCATAATTTCTTTTAAATGAGTGTCAACTTCTTCAAAAGTCCAGCTTAGGCGCATGCTGTTTTGTGACATTTCTAGCGCTGAAACAGAAACACCTCCGGCATTAGCAGCTTTCCCTGGACCAAACATAACGCCACTTTCATGAAGTAGTTCAACTGCTTCAGCAGTGGTTGGCATATTTGCACCTTCAGCAACAACTTTAACACCATTGTTAACTAGGAGGTGAGCATCAGAGGCATGTAATTCATTTTGCGTTGCACAAGGCAATGCAATATCACAAGGAATTGCCCAAATAGTTTCATTTTCAACATATTTTGCTTGTGGGTGAATGGTTACATACTCAGAAATTCGTTTGTATTGAACCTCTTTTAATTGAATTAAAGTAGCCAAATCAAGTCCATTTTCATCATAGATATATCCTGCTGAATCACTGCAGGCAACAACTTTAGCACCGAATTGAATAGCTTTATCAATAGCGTATAAGGCAACATTTCCCGAACCAGAAACAACAACGGTTTTACCTTCAAAAGTGTCAGACTTACTTTTAAGCATTTGCTCAACAAAATAGACAAGACCATACCCCGTTGCCTCTTTTCGGGCTAAAGAACCACCATATGAAAGTCCTTTACCTGTTAAAGTCGCACTATCAAAAGAATTGGCAAGGCGCTTATATTGGCCAAACATAAACCCGATTTCACGCGCACCAACACCAATATCACCTGCTGGGACATCAGTATGAGGACCAATATGGCGATGTAATTCCGTCATAAAACTTTGACAGAATTTCATAATTTCATTATCTGATTTTCCTTTAGGATCAAAATCAGAACCACCTTTACCACCACCAATAGGAAGTCCAGTTAAAGCATTTTTAAAAATTTGTTCAAATCCAAGAAATTTAATAATACTTGCATTAACTGACGGATGAAAGCGAAGCCCACCTTTATAAGGACCGATTGCACTATTGTACTGTACGCGAAATCCACGATTAACTCTCACTTGACCGCAATCATCTAACCACGGGACACGAAACTGAATAAAGCGCTCAGGCTCTAATATTTGTCGGAGAATTCCACGATCAGCATATTTAGTCGTCGTGGCTAAAACAGGAGTAATAGCTTGTAAAAATTCATTGACAGCATTTAAAAATTCGTGCTCGTTGGGGTATTTATGCTCCATCTCTTTATACAGTTCGTCAGCATACTGCTGAGCCTGCTTTTGCATTTGTGGATTAACTGTTGTACTTAATGTCATAATAGTTCCTACTTTCTTTAATTATGTTTATAAACATTTTACAGAAAAAGTGTATTTATTGCAAGAATATTAAGAAAAAATTTCGTTTAAATAAATACAAAAATTATTTAAAGGGAAATAGATTGTATTAAGAGGGGGAATATAATATAATAAAATTGTTAGTTAAGGGAGGGAATTCAAAAGTGATGTGATAAGCGCCAGATCTTTTAATATTAAAGATGACGAGGACTGAAATTATCGAAAATTCGGCGGATGTTTCAGGGCTGATTATAGCAGCCAAATATGATGTAAAGCATTGAAGTGATTTAGTGGACAGAGCATTGTATAACTATAAATTTATGTAACTAATCATCAAAATAATCAAGTGAGTAAATTTTGCGTAGCTAATACGCCTTTTCCACTTGATTTTTTCTATCTAAAAAAATGAGAAGGAGCATAATATATGTGTGGAATAGTAGGAATAATTAATAATAATGGTGGTGCATTAGCACAAACCTTAGAAAGTCTAAAAAAATTGGAGTACCGCGGCTATGATTCAGCGGGGATGTATGTTGTGGCTGAAAACGAGGGCGTATTTTTCAAAGCAATCGGAAAAATTGCTCAAATGGAGAAACTATTGCCTAATAAGCTGACATCTAAACTAGCAATAGGACATACAAGGTGGGCAACACATGGAAGAGCAACAGTTGAAAATACCCATCCCCACCAGAGTGGAGATGGCCGCGTCATTTTAGTTCATAATGGAATAATTGAGAATCACCAGGCACTGCGTGAAAAATATTGTCAAGATATTAAGCTTGTTGGACAAACAGACTCGGAAGTTGTGGCAAATGTCCTTGCTTATTTTTTGGAGCGGGAGCAGCTTTTTTTTCAGGAGGCTTTGCGGAAGTTACTTTTGGTTATTAAGGGGAGTTATGCGTTAGTTATTGTTGATCAGCAAAATCCGCAAAAGCTTTATTTTGCGCGCAATAAGTCACCGCTGATTATTAGTCAAATGGCTGATTTTGTGGCCGTGGCAAGTGATATCCTTGCCCTAGGAGCACAAGTTAAGTCTTATGCGGTGATTGAAAATCAGACGTTTGGTGAGATTTCATTAGCGGGTGTGGCAGTTTGGGATGCGGGTGGACAAAAGAAGCGGTTAAATTTCCATGAAAATACGCTGGGGCAGGATCAGCTCATTGACAAAGGAAAATATGAGCATTTCATGCAAAAAGAGATGTTTGAACAACCAGAAGTCTTAAGGGATATTTTTGGTAAATATACAGTGGGAGCAGCAATGGCTTTTGATCCAAAATTGATTTCTGCTGTCAGCAATGCGCGAAAAGTTCGGATTGTTGCAGCAGGAACAAGTTTCAATAGTGGGTTGGTAGTTGCGCAATTATTTGAAAAATATACAGATATTGAAATAGACGTGTTTGTGGCAAGCGAGTTTAGCCAAAGCGATAAAAAAATTACGAGCGATGATGTTTATTTTTTCTTTTCGCAAAGTGGTCAAACGGCGGATAGTTTGGTGGCATTGACAAAAGTGCAGGAATTTGGAGCGAAAACGGTTGCGCTAACAAATGTTGTGACCTCTTCACTTGCTCAGTTATGTGATTATTGCCTCCCAATTATGGCAGGTGTGGAAATCGCGGTGGCCTCAACAAAGGCTTATGTGGCCCAAATTACCGTAATGTCTGGACTGCTCTATCAGTATCAGAATAAAACGGCGTTACAGTGGAAAGTGGTGATTGATCAAGGAATAGCGCAAATTTCGCAAATTTTAGCTGATGCTCCAATTTTTAACAAATATGCAAAAGAGCAACTGCTAATAACTAAAAATGCATTCTATATTGGACGACAAGTTGGCTATGCCCTGGCATTGGAAGCAGCACTGAAGTTGAAAGAGATTTCTTATATCCAGACAGAGGGCTTTGCAGCGGGGGAGTTAAAGCATGGGACAATAGCGCTAATTGAAGATAAAACACCAGTTATTGCACTGATAACGGATCAAAAATGTGCCTTGTTGATGGAGAGTAATATTGAAGAAATTCGGGCTAGAGGAGGAAATGTATTTACAATTAGCTGTAAAACTGAATCAGCGGGTTATGATGCTGATTATTCTTTATACATCGATAATGACATTTCACTCGCTATTTCCCTAATTGTGACGACACAGCTTATTGCCTATTATGCAGCAAAAATCAGGGAGTGTGATGTCGATATGCCCCGAAATTTGGCTAAAAGCGTAACGGTGGAATAATAAACTATAAAATATTTTTAAAATGTTCACTAATATTGTTGACTTGAAATCGCAGAAATGATATTATTAACTCATACAGGGATAGGGCCTGTATGAAATTTATATTATGGAGAGGGAGAACAGGGATGAAAAGATTGTTTTTCGCACTTTTTAGTGCCGTGATGTTTAGTGCATTTGTTGTAACAAATGTACAAGCAGAGGATCAGACAGGGAAAACAGGAGTTACTGTAACATTTGGACAGGGGGAATTAATTCTTAATCAAGTACCAGAAATATTTGATTTTGGAATACTTCCAATTTCAACTGCAACGGTGGTAAGATCACTACCACGAGAAGAGAAAAAGGAATACAACTTAGTCGTTACTGATACTCGTGGGAGTGAGACTGGGTATAGTGTATCAGTAAGAACAGAGCGTTTATCAGCAAAAGAGGTTAAACTTCAGGGAAATAACATCAGTTTAATTAAACCAGAAGTTAGACAACTAACAGATAGTATTCACTCAAAAGCACCAGTAGTTAGAGATGAGTTCTTTGCCGATGCCGTTGATGGTGAAGGAAATGCTGTTCCAACTGTAATTTCAACAGCAAGAAACTTCACACCAGAAGGTTCACTTACTTGGCAAGCGGGATGGGCTGCTGATCATATAAGACTTATTGTACAACCGGGCGAAGCATCAGCATTAAGCTATTACACAACAATTGTGTGGACGTTGTCTGATGTGCCAGTGGCATAAATAAGGTAACTGAACTAAGAATAGGAAGTTCTTATAACCACAGTGTTGTAAGAACTTTTTACGTTGCCAAAAGGGAGGGAATACATTGACATCAATAAAAAAAATGGGGAAAATATGTTTAGTACTGGCTTTTTTCATTGTTAGCTTGGGTGTAAATATGTTAGCAGTGGAAGCCCAACTTAGTGTAGAAATCATTAAGCCACCAAATCAGATAACGGGGAATACAACTTATTTTGATTTAGCAGTTGAGCCAAACAAACAACAGGATTTAGAGCTCAATTTAGTAAATGGAAGTGATGAAACTGTCAGCTTACAGGTACAAATAACAAATGCGTATACAACAATTAATGGGAATGTTGACTATTCACCAACAGAGGTACCTGAGTCGGAGACACTCAAGTACCCATTAAAGACGCTGCTAACGCTAGAAGATGAGCAGATTACACTAGCACCAGGGGAATCACACCGAGTCAAAATGACATTGGCCACACCAATTGATTTACCGCAGGGTGTAATTTTAGGTGGGATACATATTAAAAAACTAATACCTGAAAATAAAGATGGTGCAACAACAATAGATCAAGCATATGCTATTGTTAAGGGGGTTAAATTATCTTATGGAGAACTCCCACCTTCTAATATTACTGTGGGGGATGTTACCGCTGATAAGCTTCAGCGTAAGTCAGCTGTATCCATTAAAATGTCGAATCGTGCGCCCGTAATTGAAAAGGAAGTCATCGTTACAGCAAAAATATTTAAAGGTAAAAATCTCTTCAAGGCTGATGAACAGAAAATAGTTATGGCCCCAAATTCAGATGTTAAGCTACCAATTCGCTTAAATCAAGAAAAACTAGAACCGGGCGATTATAGTGTAGATATTGACATTAGAAATGGTGAGGATGTTTCAAATCATAAAAGAAAATTTTCGGTTACTCGCGAAGAAGCTAAAGCAGTGGAAACAGAAAAATTTTTGTTAGAAGAACAGGTGCCAATATGGATATTTTGGTTGCTAGGATTACTAGGAGTAATTATTATCGGAATGGGAATATTCTTATTTAGGCAACGAAAACACAGAAAAGCAGATAGAGCATAATAAAAAAAGCAAGTCAACACGCTGATTAATACGTGAGGACTTGCTTTTCCTTATTCATGTTATGACTTGTGAATAAATTTATAAGCAATATGTGGTAAAGCGGGTGAAACGCTATACCCTGAGATTGTATCCTTCATTAAATAGGTAACGCCACTTTGATAAACAGGAATAATTGTATAATCATCAGTGAGTACCTTTTCAGCTTTAACATATAAATTGAAGCGCTCACTGCGATTACTAGCAAGAGCTGCTGATTCTGCTTGGTTATAAAGCATGTCAAATGCTGAACTATTCCAGCGCGAGAAGTTTTGATTGGAAGTACTAACAAATAATCTAAAGAAACTTTCAACATCAATAAAATCAGGCTCCCATTGACTTGCAGCAGCGGGTGTTCCATGTTGATATAGTTTTTGGAAATAGGTTTGTGTGGGGTTGGCAATTAAGTTAACTTTTACTTCGGGTAAATTTTGTTCAATTTGAGCTTTGATATTTTCATATATTTTTGGCGTAATACCTAAATCATAATTTTCTAAATCAAACTCAAAATTAGTTTGCCCCATTTCGCTTTTGGCAAGGGCTAAAAAGTCCTTAGCCTTAGCAACATTAAATAGTGGTGTTTTAAAGTTAGGGCTCAAATCGCGAAAGTCCTGACCCTCATTAAAAATTGTGTTTTGGGCAACAAAGTAATCAGCGGGAACAGAACCATCTTTTAAAACGGAGCTAGTAATCACCTGCTTATCAATACTATGGGCAATGGCTGCCCGAAAATTCTTATTTCCGAGTAGTGGATTAGGCGTTTTTGTTGTATTGGAAAGATAAAAATAATTCATCTTCGGATTAAGTGTTGTATATAAGTTTTTGCTATCCTTATAGCCATCGATTTGATCGGCTGTTAAATCAACAATATCTAACTCTCCGTTTTTCCACATTATTTCACGGGTTGATGCTTCTTTAACAACTTTAACATCAATTGTATTAATTGCAACCTTAGCTGCATCCCAATAATTATCATTTTTAGCTAAAGTCCAGCCAGATGCTCCATTAAATGCACTTAACTTGTAAGCCCCATTAGCAATAATTGTTGCATCACTAGTACCATAATTTTTAGGACCAGTAGCTTCATAGAACTGCTTATTTAATGGTAAAAATATCTCGAAAGTTAATAAATCAAGAAAAAAGGCCTTAGGCTCAGCTAACGTAAATTGCACTGTAGTATCATCAATCGCCTTTACACCCAATTCAGCAAAGTTTTTAGTTTTGGCAATAACTGCTTCCCCATTTAAAAGATGGCGATAATGGTGTGCATAAACAGCTTCTTTGTCATTAATTCTTGTTTCAATCGCATAGACAAAGTCGTTAGCTGTTAGTTTAGTCCCATTACTCCATGTAAGATTGTCACGTAAATGAAAAGTATATGTTAAATTATCAGCTGAAATATCCCAACTTTTAGCAGTTGCAGGAATAATTTTCGTCTGGCTATCATATTGGACAAGTCCTTCTTGTAAATTGGTGATGATATTAATGTTAGGTTCGAGAATAGTATACAAGAAATTCATCGTCGTTGCCGCATCATTAACAGCAAGTTTTAAGGTGCTTTTATCATCTTTTGCACCACTACTCCCACATGAAATTAAGATAAGTGAGAGGAGGAGTACACTAGTTATTTTAAAGATTTTCTTCATAAATTTTTGTCCTTCTTTCGTTTTATATTGTGTAGCATTGTATCATGAATTTTGCGAACATGCAATAGTGAGCATATGTAAATTAGGCAAAAGATGCTTTAATCAAGGTCATATTTATGCTAAAATGAGGATGTAGGGAGTGAACAAAAAGCAATGGAAATTATTATCAAATCAGAAGAACGTAAAACAGTCCAAACCTTATTTGATTTAACAACACTAAACCCCGCCAATGTAACAATTGGCCTAGCAACGGTAATGCCCGGTCAACGATTACCAGAAAAGGGAACGACATTCCATCAAGAGGATGAGTACAGTTATATTATCAAAGGTGATATTTTCACCTGCAGCGATGATAAAAGCTGTATTGTTAAACAAGGGAGTGCAACCTTTATTCCCAAAGGTGAAAAACATTGGTGTCGGAATGATGGCAAAACACCTGTTGAAATCATTTGGGTCTTTGTGAAATAGCATTTTCCCCTTTGCAAATTAGGGTGAATTAGGCTATAATATAAATATAGTTAGTAGGACAAAGAAAAGAAGCAGTAATAGTTATATAATTATAAACAGAGACCTATTATTTTGGTGAGAAATAGGATAATTGAGACTATGAACTTGTCTTGGAGTCTGCCAAGTTAATTGGCCGGGGGCACTCGTTAACGTGTAATTGAGGTATTACTTATGTAATACGAAAAAGGATGGTACCGCGCTAATATGCGCTCCTTTTAAAGCAGCTTTTTAGCATTGCTTTAAAAGGACTTTTTTTTATTAAAAAATTTGAGGAGTGAACATTTATGCATTATAAGCACAAGGAAATAGAAAAGAAATGGCAGAAATATTGGGAGGATAATAAGACGTTTAAAACCTTAGACGATGAGTCTAAACAGAAGTATTATGTCCTTGATATGTTTCCCTATCCATCAGGAGCAGGGCTGCATGTTGGGCATCCAGAAGGGTATACAGCAACTGATATTATGGCACGTTTTAAGCGGATGCAGGGACTTAATGTTTTACATCCAATGGGGTTTGATGCCTTTGGATTACCAGCTGAGCAGTATGCATTAGAAACGGGGAATGATCCGGAGACGTTTACAAAATTAAATATTGCAACATTTGAACGGCAGATTAAAGATCTTGGTTTTTCTTATGATTGGGATCGGAAAATTAGTACAACGGATGCCAATTACTATAAGTGGACGCAGTGGATTTTTATGCAGTTGTATAATAAAGGCTTAGCAGAAGTCAAAGAAGTAGCAGTCAATTGGTGTGAAACCCTAGGCACGGTGTTGGCTAACGAAGAGATAATTGAGGGGAAATCAGAGCGAGGTGGGCATCCGGTTACAAGAATTCCAATGAAGCAATGGGTCTTAAAAATCACACATTATGCTGATCGATTGCTAGAAGATTTAGAAGATTTAGACTGGTCAGAACCGATTAAACAGATGCAGCGAAATTGGATTGGCCGTTCAAACGGAGCAGCAGTCTACTTTAATATGGAGCAATATCAGCTAGCGGCAATTGAAGTTTATACAACAAGACCAGATACATTATTTGGTGTCAATGCCATTATTCTAGCACCAGAGCATGCTTACGTTGAGCAAATTACAACAGCTGAGCAGAAAGTGGCCGTTGCTAATTATATTGAGCAAGCGGGGAAGAAGTCTGATTTTGATCGAACAGAACTAGCAACAGCAAAAACGGGTGTATTTACAGGAGCGCATGCCAAACATCCATTAACGGGGCAGCAACTGCCAATTTGGATTGCTGACTATGTCCTGGCATCGTATGGAACGGGAGCAGTTATGTCAGTTCCGGCCCATGATCAACGAGATTATGAATTTGCCAAGCAATTTGACCTGCCAATTGTTCAAGTAATAGCAGGGGATATTAGCGCGACTGCTTTTAGTAGAGAGGGACTGTTAATTAACTCCGATTTCCTAAATGGACTTCAAAAAGCAGAAGCCATTCCTAAAATAATTGAATACTTGACAATAAATGAATTGGGGAAAGCAGCAGTTAATTATAAGTTGCGGGACTGGTTGTTTAGTCGTCAAAGATATTGGGGGGAGCCATTCCCCGTAATTTTCTTTGAAGATGGGACAGTTATGCTGGAAAAAGAAGAGAATTTGCCAGTCGAATTACCAAAAATGGATAATATTAAACCTTCAGGTACGATGGATTCACCCCTTGCTAATGCTACAAAATGGTTAGAAGTTGATGGAGCAGATTATGGTAAACCGGGCGTTAAAGGTCGCCGCGAAACAAATACAATGCCCCAGTGGGCGGGGAGTTGCTGGTACTACTTGCGCTATATTGACCCAACTAATGATGAGGCACTAGCAGATCCATCAAAATTAAAATATTGGTTACCAGTTGATTTGTATGTTGGTGGAGCAGAACATGCTGTTTTACATTTACTTTATGCAAGATTTTGGCATAAAGTACTCTATGATCTAGGTATCGTTCCCACAAAGGAGCCCTTTCAAAAATTGGTTAATCAAGGGATGATTCTAGGTGATGATCATGCTAAAATGTCAAAATCAAAGGGTAATGTTATTAATCCAGATGAAATTGTATCACGACATGGTGCGGATACATTAAGATTATACGAAATGTTTATGGGTCCATTAGAAGCTGAAAAACCGTGGAGTGAAGATGGTGTGGAAGGTGCAAGACGCTTTCTAGATCGTGTTTATCGCTTATTTGTTGGTGGCATCGAAATAACAGACCAACCAACACCAGAACTAGAACAAAGCTATCACCAGACAGTTAAAAAAGTAACATTAGATTATGAAGCAATGGCATTTAATACTGCTATTTCGCAAATGATGATTTTTGTCAATGATTGCTACAAGCAAGCCAAAATATCCCAAGAATATGCCAACGGATTTACGCAACTGCTTCAGCCAATTGCACCACATTTAATGTCAGAAATCTGGACATTATTGGGAAATAAGACTGATATAACATACAGCCAATGGCCTAAGTACATATTAGCGAAAACAGTTGCAAATACAATTGAGGGTGTTGTTCAAATCAATGGTAAAGTTCGGGCAAAGTTCCCGATAGCAATTACAATTGATGCTGCAGAATTAGAGCAAAAAGCGTTAGCAGCAGTAGCTGACCAATTAGTTGATAAAACAGTGGTGAAAGTAATTGTCATTAAAAACAAACTTGTTAATATTGTTGTAAAATAGTTAATTGAAGGAGTGTATTTAAGATGTTATATGGAATAATTGAAGCGGGTGGCACAAAGTTTATTTGTGCAGTAGCTAATGATCACAAGGTAGTTGAGCGGGTGGTCATTAAAACAACTATACCGAGTGAAACGATGCCATTAGTCATTGATTTTTTTGCCAAGTTTGAGATTTCATCTTTGGCGATTGGCTGTTTTGGACCAATTGATATTCGTAAAAAGTCGCCCACATATGGCTATATTTTACAGACACCAAAAGTTGCGTGGCAAAATTATAATTTCTTAGGTGTACTCAAGCAAGCATTTGAGATTCCGATGTTTTGGGAAACCGATGTAAATGTTGCAGCTTATGGTGAGTATATCAGTGGAGCAGCAAAAGCTAATGATAGTTGCCTGTACTTGACAATTGGTACGGGCGTTGGTGGTGGATATTGTGCGAATGGAGCATTTTTAACAACTCTTTTACATCCGGAAATGGGACATATGCATCTTAAGCGCCTCCCGGGAGATGACTTTATTGGTGTCTGTCCTTTTCATCAAGACTGTGTGGAAGGACTTGTTTCGGGTCCAGCAATTGAGGCTAGAATGGGCAAAAGAGCAGATTTGATTGCAGCAGACGATCCGGTATGGGATGTGGTTGCGTCTTATATTGCCCAGGCTTTAGTCACATATACGATGGTTGTTTCACCGGAGAAAATTATTTTAGGTGGTGGCGTGATGAAACAAAAACAATTATTTCCACTTATTCGGCAACACTTTTTAACATACATCAATGGCTATATTAATTTTACATCACTAGGTGTGACGATGGAACAATACATTGTTCCCCCAGCGCTGCCCGATTATTCAGCAACTGTTGGCTGCATTGAATATGCTAAAAGCCTGGTTAAATAGAAAAATAATCGACGGTATAGCTGAAATTATTTATTTAAGTTGCGTCTTGTCATTTAGCAAAACTTATGCTATTATATTCTATAAATAAAAAAAAGGAAAGAAGGAATCACAATATGCGTGGCATTATAACCGTTTTAGGAAAAGATACAGTTGGGATAATTGCAAAAGTGTGCACTTATCTTGCTAATCAATCAGTGAATGTGCTGGATCTTTCGCAAGCAATTACACAAGGTAATTTTCACATGATTATGATAGTTGATACAGCAGCATCAGACCAAAAATTTGAAGTGCTAATAGAGCAACTTACAGCACTAGGTGAAGAAATAGGTGTGATAATTACATTGCAAAATGAAGAAATATTTAATGCAATGCATCGAATCTAAGATAACAAAAAAAAGGAGGCAGAAACCAATGATCACAAAAAGTGAAATAATCGAAACCAATGCCATGATTGAAGAAGCAAATTTAGATGTTCGTACAATTACAATGGGGATTAATCTGCTTGACTGTGTCGATAGTGATATTGATAAACTTAAGCAAAAAATATTTACTAAAATCACAGAAAAAGCCAAAAATTTAGTGAAAGTTGGAGACGATATTGGTAAACAATACGGTGTTCCAATTGTCAATAAGCGAATCAGTGTAACACCCATTGCAATTATTGCATCGGGGCATCCACAAGAGGCATTTTTAGGAATCGCTCAAACATTAGACAAGGCAGCAAATGCCGTAGGAGTTAATTTTATTGGTGGCTACACGGCTCTTGTTGAAAAAGGAATGACAAAAGCAGATGAGTACTTAATAAACTCATTGCCAGAAGTATTAGCAAAAACGAATTGCGTTTGTGCATCTGTTAATGTTGGTTCAACAAAAAGTGGTATCAACATGACAGCAGTTAAGATGATGGGGCAAACAATCCTCGAAATTGCCCGCTTAACCAAAGATGCCGACTCAATTGGCTGTGCAAAATTTGTTGTTTTTACAAATGCTGTTGAGGATAATCCTTTTATGGCTGGAGCTTTTCATGGAGTGGGTGAAGCAGATACAGTCATAAATGTGGGGGTTAGTGGCCCTGGTGTTGTTAAAAAGGCCCTTGAAAATGTTAAGGGACAAGATTTTGAAGCGATTTGTGAAACAATTAAGCAGACAGCATTTAAAATAACACGTGTTGGTCAATTAGTCGCACAAGAAGCTGCTAAACGTCTAGGCGTACCATTTGGTATTATTGACCTATCCTTAGCGCCAACACCAGCAATTGGTGATAGCATTGCTGAAATTTTTGAAGTAATGGGGTTAGAAATGGCGGGAGCCCCAGGAACAACAGCAGCCTTAGCACTCTTAAATGACAATGTTAAAAAAGGGGGCGTGATGGCTTCATCTTATGTTGGGGGGCTAAGTGGTGCATTTATTCCTGTTAGTGAGGATCAACGCATGATTGATGCCGTCAATGCGGGAGCCTTAACACTTGAAAAACTCGAAGCAATGTCTTGTGTTTGTTCAGTCGGTTTAGATATGGTGGCAATTCCCGGTAAAACAAGTGCAGCAACAATTTCGGGAATCATAGCAGATGAAATGGCAATTGGGATGATTAACAATAAAACAACAGCCGTTAGAATCATTCCGGTCATTGGTAAAGATGTAGGTGATACTGCCGTTTTTGGTGGCTTACTTGGGTATGCACCAATCATGCCCGTTAACGGATTTTCATGTGTTGACTTCATTAACCGTGGAGGGCGAATTCCCGCACCAATTCATAGCTTTAAAAACTAAATAATGTTAACTAAAAACGCTTAAAAGAAATGGACTTTAAGCGTTTTTAGTATATTATTCACGAAAATAAATATATGTGTTATAATTTAACAAAGGAAGTGTTTTTCATGAATTATCTAAAAAGAGCCATTATTTCAGTTACGAGACAACCAATTAAATCAATCGGGTTATTGCTAATCATTTTTTTACTAGGTAATGTGATGATTGGAGCTTTAGCTATTGAGCAGGCAATAAGCAATATTGAACAAAATGTGAAAAATAATCTAAGTGTTGTTGCTTCAGTTGAACCTGATTACGACAATCTGGCACAGTGGAGTGAAGGAGAAAGACTTAGTGTTGAAATGATTAATAAAATTGGGAAAAGTCCTTATGTGAAGGCCTTTGATTATAGTGAAGGAGCGATAGTAGAAGGACCAAGTTATCAGTTAATCATCTCAGAAGAAGGTAGCATGTATAATATAACATCGGATGGAGTAAGTTACGATTTAATAACTTTCTCTTTAGTTGGTACATCATATGCACCAATACTTGATGTTGAACAAGGAGAAAAAAAGTTAGTAAGCGGTAGAACATTTACTCAAGATGAGATTACTAAAGGAAGAAACAGTGCCATCATAAGTCAAAATTTTGCCCAACTAAACAACCTTAGCGTAGGACAAACGATGGAATTTAAGAATATCGTAAGAGACACGACAAACGAGGAAGTGACTAAATTTTCGGAGTATGAAATAATTAACACAGAAAACGTTGCCTTAGAAATAATTGGAATAGTAACAAAAGAGCCAAAACAGCAACCAAAGAAGAACAGGGAATTTATTGAGTCAGAACAAGTCCAATTTGACAATGAAATCATTGTTCCAAATCTGCTGGCCAAAAATGTGAAAGCTAGTAAAATACTTAATGGAGAATTACCACAAAATACAATATATAGCCCGATATTTTTCTTAACAACGCCTGATGTCATTGAAGCTTTTGAAACAGAAATGATTGGAGAAATTCCAGGAACGTATAAAATAATTACAGCACAAGATAGTTATGAAAAAATAGCTAGTGCAATTGAATCAGTAAGTTATAATGTAAAAAGCACAACAATTATTACAATAGGGGTGGGAGTGTTAATCCTATCCTTGATTATTTTGTTGATTTTACGTGAAAGAAAGAAAGAACTTGCCATTTATTTAGCAATCGGTGAAGTGAAATTTAAAGTAGCCTTACAATGCATCATTGAAGTGATGATAATTACATTTGTTGGACTGGGTCTCGCTTTATTTAGCGGAAGCATACTAGTTGATAATGTTTCACAAAAAATAATTAGTAATGAAATTGTAGTAAGTAATGATAGTCGTGCTACTATTGGAGGCGTTCAATCAAGGTATTTGGATCTTAATGTAAGCGAGCATGATTTTATTGAATATATCGGCATTTCGATTACGGTGAAATTTATTACTATCATCTTTGTTGTCATCAGCGGAACATCATTAACTGCAACAATCATCCCAATTTATTATATCCTACGAATAACCCCCCAAAAAATACTTTTATAGAGAAAACCATTTTTAAAAAAATTCCCCTAGGGGAAAATAAATTGTGGACATTATTATGTACGAACACTTAAGACATTATCATATACGTGTTACTTGATTTTAAGCGTTTTTAGTATATTATTTGACATAAACAAGTAAAAGTAGTAATATATAATGTATGAAAGCGATAACAAAACAACAAAGCGGAGGGACACTATTATGGAATATAACAAACAACAAACAGCGATACTAAATAGCTTAATAAAAACGGAAAATAATTTGATCTGGTGTGATTTTACTTACGGATTAGATAATGAGAAAAACACAGGAATTGATTTAATGGCATGGGGCGAAGATAATTTCCTTCGATGTATACTAGATGAACAAGGAATTAGTGTTTTTCCGCTGGAAAGCAATAAATCGATTAAAGATATTAGCCTCGAAAATATTAGTCAACTAGAGTTTCATCTAAAATCAAATATTCCCGAAGCGTTAGATCTACCTGATACGGTAAAATACATTGTCGAAATTATAGTGTCGTTAAAAAATGGAAGATTACTTGCTCTTCATGCAATTAATCTTGCGGTAGTTCAAAAATTTGCGCTCCTAGAATCAGCGGGAATACAAATTATTGATAATCAAAATATTGTAGCATTGAGCCACTTTTCAACATTAGATTTATTATATGATGCATGTAAAGTAGCAATGTAAATAAGTAGAATTAAAAGAGCATTTTGAAGGAAATGCTCTTTTTTTGGGCGGTAAATTCAGAATATTTATCGTTTAACGATAAATAAATATTGTTTTATGATATACTAAAATTATAAAAAAGGAGTGAACACAAAATGTGGAATAAAAATCAATCATTAATTCTAAGTAAAATACTGACAATGCTTTTTGGGGCAGTGCTACTTATCATCCTCTTTTTTGCCCCAACAATTATCACAATGATTCATTACCGCTCGACATCAATAGTTGAATGGATGTATCCCTATTTTCTTGGCACGATTTATAGTGGTGGAATCGTGGCCCTCATCTTACTTTCCCTACTTGCTAAATTACTGGATAACATCGGGAAGGGCAAAGTTTTCATTCATCAAAACATCACATGTTTAAGATGGATTTCATGGCTTTGTATTATGGGGGCAATCATTACGGTCGTATCAGCAGCATACTGGATAATTTGGCTTCTAATTGCTATCATAGCCGCATTTTTTGCTTTAATTATTCGGGTAATTAAAAATATCATGCTTGAGGCAACGCTCATCAAACAGGAAAATGACTATACGATTTAGTCAATAATAGAACAGGAGGAATCAATCATGGCAATAATTTTAACATTAGATGTAATGATGGCCAAAAGAAAAGTATCGTCGCAAGAATTATCCGATAAAATTGGCATCACCCCCGCAAATTTATCGATTCTGAAAACGGGAAAAGCGAAAGCAATTCGCTTTTCAACACTAACAGCAATCTGTGATCACCTAAACTGCCAACCAGGAGATATTCTTGTATATGAGAAAAGAGGAGGAACCCCAAATGATAGCACAGACAAACAAACAAGTAGTAATCAATAAAACAAAATTTTCCCCGGATAAAGTGGATGTATATTTAGCAATCAGTCTTAGTTTTTTTTCCTACTTTTTCATTAAATGGATCAGCGGATTTTCGTGGATGGGTCCAAAAGTATCCTTTTATATTTTAGCGTATGTGGGTCTGCTGCTTGTCTATACACAATATAAAAAAATTCAACGACCAAAAGAAAGTTTCTATTGGCTCACAATTTTACTGTTATGTGCGCTATCATATGGATTATTTGGCCTACACGCGATGAGTGCTTGGCAATTTATACTAACAATAATGACAGCTATTTATTGGACAGCATCCGTTATGGGCGGGCTATTGCGGCAGAAAACAACCAATGTCCTGATCGTTGATATCTGTAATATCCTCTTTGTTGTCCCTTTTTCGAATTTGCGGGCTTTAGTTGATATAATAACGATTAAAAGGAGCAATGAAAAACAGATGCTAAAAGGGCAGGTAATTTCAATTGTAATTGCAATCTTGATTTTAATCCCGCTTGTTTCCATTATTCTTCCTGCACTAACGGGTGCTGATAGCTCCAATCTGTTCACGCAAATAATGGAAACAATATTCAAGGAAAATATCATAAGTGATTACATCAGACCAGGTCAGCTGCTCTTTTCGATTTTATTATTATTCTATTGGGTGGCACTTATTTTAGGATTTGGAAGTAAGCGGAACACAACTAAAATAAACTTGGAAGCCAAAGTTGAAAGCTTGAAGAAATTAAAAGGACTATCAAGAACGACAATTAGCTTGGTTCTTTTAGTGATAATTTCTGTCTATTTTCTGTTTATCGTCACACAAATTCCTTATCTTTTTTCGGCATTTATTGGGAAAATTCCTTTGGAAACAGAAAGTTATGCAGAATATGCGCGGCACGGATTCTTTGAATTATGTTGGATTGTCACGTTTAATTTAGCAATCCTTCTTAGTGCTAATCTTTTTTCAAGAAGTTTGCGCGTGGATGCTAAATGGCTGCGCTACTTTAATATTGTCCTTGCGATCATCACAATGCTGTTAATTACAACAGCATATAGTAAAATGGGACTTTACATCAGCCACTATGGTCTCACGGTTAATCGGATTAAAGTATGTGCAACACTCCTATTTCTGCTATTGACATGGAGTGGAATTATTGTCTTGCAATTTAGAGTGTTTTCGATTGTAAGATTTAGTTTAATGTGTGGAAGTGCAATCCTAATTGGCCTTTGCCTCCTCAACTTACCGCTTAATTCCCTATAATATCAATAAATTGAAAACTTCAGCACAATAACACTTGAAACCCCCCTCATATTATGCTATCATTATTTTTATAAAAAAAAATGGGCTCAGCAAAGGATGGGAAAATAATTATGCAAAAAAGGGCTTTAATAAGTGTTAGCGATAAAACGGGGATAGTAGCATTTGCTAAGGAATTAGTCGCTCTTGATTATGAAATAATTTCAACCGGGGGAAGTGCCACTTTTCTGCTAAATGCGGGTATTAGCGTGAGGGAAGTTGCAGATGTTACAGGGTTTCCCGAAATAATGAATGGTCGCGTTAAAACACTGCATCCACATATTCATGGAGGAATTCTAGCAATTCGTGAAGCCAAAGATCATCAGCAGGAAATAGAAAAGTTAGGGATTAATTACATTGATATTGTGGTTGTTAATTTATACCCGTTTAAAGAAACAATTTTAACAGAAGGGGTAACATATCAGCAAGCGATCGAAAACATTGATATTGGTGGACCAACAATGTTAAGAAGTGCTGCTAAAAATCATAAAGATGTTACCGTGATTACTGATTTTGAAGATTATAATATTGTAATTGAGCAACTTAAAGTAAGTGGTGAAACGACATTTGAGCTACGTCAAAAACTTAGTTGGAAAGCGTTTTCAACCACTGCGGCATATGATGCCTTGATTACAGAATATTTTAGTCAATTTTCAGAAGCTAGTTTCCCCCAAAAACTAACAGTCACCTATGAATTACAACAAAATTTGCGATATGGTGAAAACCCGCAGCAGCAGGCAGCCTACTATAAAAGTCCACTCTCTGAGCAAAATAGCTTGGTAAATGCACAGCAACTACAAGGAAAAGAACTTTCTTACAATAATATCAATGATGCAAATTATGCTATTGATATTGCCCAAGCCTTTACTTGTCCGGTTGTTATTGCAATCAAGCATATGAATCCATGTGGGGTAGGAATCGGTCCAACATTACACGAGGCTTTTCTACGTGCCAAAGACGCGGATCCAATTTCTATTTTTGGAGGTATTATTGTCACAAATCAAACAGTGGATGACAAAACAGCCGCTAAGCTAGCAGAAATATTCCTTGAGGTGATTATTGCCCCAAATTTCACCCCCCAAGCCCAACTAATCCTTGCAGAAAAAAAGAACTTGCGCCTCTTAAAAATGGCAATAGTCACAAAAAATGATAATATCCAACAGAAGCAAATAACGTCAATTAAGGGAGGAATCCTTTTACAGACAACTGATACTAGTATCCTAGGAACCGAAGACTTACAGTGTGTAACTATCAAAAAACCAACACCAGAAATCGAAGCGGCACTTTTATTTGCTTGGAAAGTTGTCAAATATGTTAAATCAAATGCGATCGTCATTGCTAATGGACAGCAAACATTGGGGATTGGTGCAGGCCAAATGAACCGTGTAGGTGCTGCTAAAATAGCATTGGAACAAGCTGGTATTGCAGCCAAAGGACAAGTTATGAGTTCGGATGCATTTTTCCCGATGAGTGATACAGTAGAACTAGCAGCTAAGGCTGGCATTGTTGCAATTATTCAACCCGGCGGATCAATTAAAGACAAGGAATCAATTGAAATGGCAAACAAGTATGGTATTATTATGGTATTTACCGGGATACGTCATTTTAAGCATTAAAATAAAGCGAAAGAAGTAGGGGAATTAAATGAGTGCACTAGCAGAAAAATTAACGAATTTTAAGATACCAGAACAGCAAATTAAATATTATGGAACAGATATGGCAAAAATCAACTGGGATTATGTCCAAAAGCAGGAGGAAATGGGAAAATTAATCCTTGTAACTGCCCTAACACCAACACCATTAGGTGAGGGGAAGACAACAGTTAGTATTGGCTTAACAGATGCTTTAAATAGTATTGGAAGGAGCGCAATTGCAGCACTAAGGGAGCCATCACTTGGTCCCGTTTTTGGTCGTAAAGGTGGTGCAACTGGAGGTGGACAAACACAAGTTTTACCGGTGGATAAGATTAACCTTCATTTCACGGGGGATTTTCATGCCATAACAAGTGCCCACAATCTAATTACTTCGATGATTGAACAACAGCTGTTTTTTGGGAGGCTGCCAATTGATTTGACAACAATTACGTGGAAGCGAGTAATTGATATGAATGATCGCCATTTACGGGAAATTACAATTACAATTAAAGAAGGCGTTAGCTACCAAGGGGGCTTTCAAATCACAGCAAGTTCTGAAATTATGGCGATTTTCTGTCTAGCAGCAAGTTTTGAGCAACTAGGTGAAATGCTCGACGAAATAATTTTTGCTTATGATTTATTAGGCACTCCCTTAAAAGTAAAACAGCTAGGAATTAGGGATGCGCTCTGTGCTTTGTTAAAAGATGCCTTTTCCCCAAATACTGTGCTAACTAGCGGGGGGAATTTAGCAATTATACATGGGGGACCGTTTGCAAATATTGCCCATGGTTGCAATTCAATTATGGCTTCCAAACTTGCCTTATCATTAGCTCAATATACAGTAACAGAAGCTGGATTTGGCAGTGATCTAGGTGCACAAAAATTTTTGGATATCAAGACTCCAAAGCTTGGTAAGACACCCGATTGCTTGGTATTAGTGGCAACTATTCGCGCGCTAAAATACCATAGCTATGTTGAAATGTCTGAAATTACAGCAGAGAACACAGCGGCTGTAAGCAAGGGGTTTGCAAATTTAGCCAAACATATTGATAATATGAAACAACGTCGAATTCCGCTAGTTGTGACAATTAATGTTTTTGATACTGATACCGAAGCTGAAATAAGTTTACTACAGTCACTAGTTAGAAAAAAGGGAATCGAATGTATCATCAATACCGCTTATACAGAAGGAGCAACTGGGGCTCAAAAATTAGCAGAAGCAGTAATTAAATTAACAGAAACAAATAGTGATTTTCAAAGCATCTATAATGCTGAAGATGATGCAATCACTAAAATTTCGAAGATTGCGATTGGTACTTATGGGGCTACTGCTGTAATTATGAACGAAAATGCCGAAAATGATTTAAGAAAAATAGGAGCAATTGCCAACAAACTGCCAATTTGCATGGCAAAAACGCCTGATTCATTTACACAGTCACCTAAAAATAGAGGGATTCCGCTTCCATACATAGCCGAAATAAAGCGCATAAAAATCGCAAATGGTGCACAAATGCTGATCGTTTTTTTGGGTAGTATTATTGACATGCCAGGGCTCCCTTTAGAACCGCAAGCACAGAAAATTAGAATAGATAGTAACAATAATATCTGTGGTGTGGATTAATATGTTAACATACTAGTGCTTAGAAACAAAGGGTACTAGTATTTTTTTCACTAAAAAAAACATATATAACGCACAATAAAGTTGGGTGAAAGCTAAGAAATATAAAAAACTGTGGAAAAGATCTAGTAGTTAACGTATAATTATAAGAAGTAGAAGAAATCTTGAGGGGAATATAATTAATGTGTGTTTTAGCTATGGTGAAGCAAAGAGCACTATTAATAATGTGTGTTAAACAACGGGGAAGTGTAAGTGATGTGTTCGTGTAAAAGACAGAAGTGAAGATAATTCTATTTTTAGCTAATGAAAGTAAGGGAGTGTAAAATTTGAAAATACATATAATACGCCGCGGTTGTTGTAAAGTTATAGGATGCCTTTTAGAAGAAGATAAGGGACTAGCAAGGATTGAGGTACCAGCATTTATTGTTTACATTGAAGATGAGTTACATGGCGACACATTAATTGATACAGGATATGGGACTGATTTTTTTGATGCTACTAATTCATTCCCACAGCGACTTTTAAGATGGGCAGCACCGGTTAAATTAGAGTCAAAATCGCTTAATGACAGGCTTACTGAGGTGCTTAATAGGAAGCCCGAACCGGAGCGGCTTATTATCACGCATTTTCACCCCGATCATATTGGCGCTTTAAAGCAAATGTTGGCAGAATTTCCATCAATAAAAAGAGTAGTGGGAAGCCAAAAAGAGTTAGAAACCTATAATAATATGTCAAAGATTGAGCAAATCCGTGAAGGATTTATTCAATCATTAATTCCAAAAGATTTTGTTTTTTATGATTTCAGATCATATAAGAAAATTTTATTACCAATTAATCAATTCACGTCAGGATACGACGTGCTAGGTGATGGAACATTAGTAATTATTCCCATGTTAGGTCACAGCGTGGAACACTGCGGTGTCTATTTACCCAGAAATGCTTTTTTGTTTGTGGGCGATGCAGCCTACACAAACAAATCACTAACTGACAGAACAAGGGCAACAAAAACAATGCTAAATATTGCTTATGATACGAAAATATATGAACAGACATATAAGAAAATTCAAAATGTGAAATCGCAGTATCCGAAGATAACAATCAGAACAGCCCATGATTTCTATTATTGTGAAGATTACTATACTTTTTAACAGAATGCAAACATCTAAGGAGCAAATTGGGGGAAGGGACTAAAAATGGAAATAAGCGAAAAATTGCATACAATAATTCTGCTCATAGGAGAAAATCAAACAGCAAAATCTCTCTTCATTAAAAAAGTACTAATCCCGGGATTGACTAAAAGGGATAGGAGAACAGCTTTTCAAACAACAGTGGAATGCCTAACTGAACTAGAGGCACTTGAAAAGTTAGAATCGCTGATTACTTTTCCCAAAATCCCCGAATTTGTCATTATTGATTGTAAAATCCTAAATAATAATGACGAGGAGAAAATTAAGACAATTGCGCAATTGTTTAATTATAATTTAGCTGTCATATTGATGACAGCCACCCCCCCTAAAAACGCGTGCAGAGCAAAAACTAAAGGGATAAGGGTAATTAATGAACAAGTATTTTTGACAAATCAGGCGAACTACAGAATTGACGTAACTGATTGGGAAGCTTATGTAAGGTGCCTCTTACCAGAAAGTGAAAAATTTATCATTATTGGTGATGTCCATGAATCACTAGAAAGTTTTAAAGCACTAATCATTCCTAAATATTTTTCAGAGTTTGAAGGGAAGCTAGTTAAAACCGCAAATGTCGAAGTGATTTTAGTGGGTGATTTAATTGATAAGGGGCGACAAACAGCGGCGACGATTAATTTTTTTCTAAAAAATCAATCGTGTTTTCATTTTGTCCTAGGAAATCATGAGCGCTTTGTTTATCAATATCTCAAGGGACAAATCACAAATGCAAACCCTGAAATCATGCGAAAATATTTTGACTCGATTCCGCTATTAGAGCAAAATCAGGATCTCTATGATAAATTTTGTCAGCTTTATGCGGCGACGAGGCCATTTTTTCGGCGGGGCGATTGCTTTTATGTTACGCATGCTCCCTGTCGCAATAAATATGTGGGAAAACTTGGAGTGAAAGCCTGTAAGAAGCAGTGCCGCTTTTATTTAAATCGTGATGCTGATTTTGAAGAGCAGCTTTCTTTTTTACAGGAGGAGCAGTGTTCAACCGACCCGTATCATTTCTTTGGGCATGTTGCTGTGAAAGAACCGATTGTCTTAGGGAATAAAATTGGTGTAGATACTGGTGTTGTTCATGGAAATAAGCTGACAGCAGTAAGTGTTTGTTTTGGTGAAATTGGGTTTGAAAGTGTGGGTGCTAAAAATAAAGGGATTGAGGGGGAGTTGTTTACGTTGTTTTGTAAATAAGCTGGTGGCTGTATCATAACTGCTGAAAGCTGATTCTAAGCACTTAGTGGAGGTGGAAAATATAATATTAGGAAAATTAATTCATTGGTAAAGCACTAAAAAATCATAAAATTCACAAACATAGTGTGCTTTTTATGAATAGGTGATATAATAAAGATAATAATATTAAGATTAAGGGAATAATAGGGTGTGGAGCTAGTGATAAGGCAAAAGGGTTGCGGAAATCATAAAATAAGAAATAAGTTTAAGCTAAAACAAGTCTGATAAAAAGTATCAGATTCTTGTTTTGTTTTCGCTTATTTTTTTTCTGTTATAAAATAGTATTTAATATTATAATTGTGAAAAGGGGAGACGATAAAATGTGATCTTGGATAAAAATGCAATAAAAATAGTTAATGCTCCTCATAATCCAGAAATGGGAGAAAATCATTAGCAATTTTATTGTAGAGTAACATAAACTAGGTTAGAAAAGGGAGAAAAATGATGAAAAATAAAATAGAATGGGAAAAAATACAATCAGAAATTATAATTAGTGCAAAAAACTACGATAGCGAAAAGTACTTGTTTAATGACCAAATTCAGAAAATAGTCACACTATGTCAACGATTTTCTAAAAATAGCAATTCAAACCAAAGCAATGTAATTGGAATTATTGGAGAAAGAGGAAGTGGCAAGAGCTCTGTTCTGGGAACCACAAAAGCGCTACTGTCAATCAAACAGAAAGAGGCGGACACGCCATTTCTAGAAAGCATCCCTAAGGACTATTATGTTCTCGATATAATTGATCCAAATGATTTTGATAAAAAAATGAATATCCTTGAAATGGTGCTAGCAAAAATATATTCACAATTACGCGGAGACGATCAAAGTAGTTTAGAGCGAAAAAATAAAGTGGAAATTATGTATCATGCTGAAAAACTAATGAAATCATTAGCAGA
>JBOFTV010000058.1:0-5083 GCA_051652245.1 Culicoidibacterales bacterium
GCTTAATCGCTACAACAACAGACGAGAGTTGAGATAACATTCTTCTTACCCTAGCTGCAAGTTTACTGGCGGCTAATAGATATATTAGGTTATCAAAAAGCAGACCAATAGCGAAGCTAATTGATGCTTTATATCTATATTTATTCTGCTTTTTTTGAACCATCATTGAAGTAGCATCATCAACGTATGATCCTAATATATTTGCAAGTAAACACGCGCGATAGATGTCTTGCTCAACAGAAATAATAGTTCGACCCGAGTAGTTTATCATTTGTAGTTTATGTTTTAAGATGAAATATTTTGATTAAAAATGCTTGCAAAAGTACCTTAAAGCTACTATAATTATATGTACAAAGGAAGAATTACTTCTTCGCTGCATAATATCCATGTGGTACTCGTGTCTGGGGATGTGTAAATACGGACAACGGCTAGACTTATTGCTGAAATAAGTTGGATATCGAAAAGAAATTCCTGAGGGGATTTTTTTTTATATTAAGGAGAAATGATGAAACAAAATGAGTTAATAATACAGATGTGTGAATATTATTTTGAAAGAATTTTCATCTATGAAGTTTTGTATCCAGATGATAGGGTTGTAAAAATTGAATTAGAGTTTTTTAAAGGTAATTTACACCATATGATTGGTGCACACAATGTAGAGTCAACAAAAAAAATATCTCCTATAAATTTATATGAAAAGATTAAGGATGGAAGTTTAATTTATAGTCAGCAATATGGAATTAACCAGTATCGAATAAATGCATTTTTGAAAAGTAAAGAAATTCTAGAATCACCTAATATTTATCAAGGGTTAGGCTCTACTAATAAGCAACCTAATATAATTTTCAATTTATCATCTGAGGAGTTGGATGATGAGTCGAAGTCCCCAATTTATGTGGTTGGAATAGTGAGTGATAAAGCAAGTCAAAAATTGAAAATGCGGATAACTGATCCTTTAATGAAATTTGTTTTTGCAACATGCTATAAATTATCTGCACAACAATTTCGTATGTTGAGAGATGATGCAACCAAGAAGCTGAAAGTTTTGAATTTTGAAATCAAACTTAAGAATATAAATAGTACCGAACAAACATCGGAAACTTGTGGCAACAAAAATTGATGGAAAAGAGAATCAAACTAATCCAAAAGAGTTCAAAAGGATTGATTTAAAAGCATTCAGACTCAAAAAACCTCTTTCAATTTCATTCAAAACATTCAAAACATTCCACGGGAAAATGTAGTGTAAAAAGAGAAGAGGTTAACGCTTATAGAACAAGGGTTAACCTCTTTTTTTGTTGCTTGTGATAACAAAATGGCCCACTTTTCAAACAAATTGCAGTCAAAAAATGGCCACCATTTAATTAATCCAGTAATTAGGTTACAATAGAGTAAACCCAAAGAACTGGAGTGAGAGGAATATTGACAATGTATGACAAAGCAGAAATACTAAACATGTATAGAAGGGGAGAATCCTTTAGGAGATTTCAAGATATTAGAAATGTGTAAGGTGAACCATACACATTTTAGAATAACGCTGCCAAACAAAGTGCAGATACTTTTCAAAGGAATGGATAACCCGGAGAAGATAAAGTCGATAAAAGGTATATCAGATGCTCCTAGCGTACCGAATCAAGGAGGACCGGAAGGTTGCATACCTCCATCCGATGGTAGTGGGTATAATCCTGTGGACGAACACGGAACGTTTACAGCAACTTATGGGATGCGAGAGTAGAACCAAACATCGATAAACCGTCAAATGGTGACTACTACGTTAATTCTGGAGATAGTTTTGGATCCGACAGGTATGTTGTATATGGCAGTCACATATGGATTAGAAACACAAGCAATGGGTTCTGGTACGCATGGCGTGAGAGCGGCGGCGAAACATACGGAACTATAGTATAAATGAAAAGAGGCAACTTTAATTAGTTGCCTCTTTTTTGTTGTCTGATAATCTAAAAAGTGTATAATTATAGTTAATAATAATTTAAAGGAGTAAAATGAATGACGAAACCGTTTAAGACATTGGATGAACAGATAAAACATTTGGAGAGTAGCAAAAATATTGTTTTTGAGGATAAAAAAAAGCAAAAGAATTTCTTTACAATAATAATTATTACAATGTAATATCAGCTGCAAAAATATTTGTTTGTGATGAGTGTGTTGGGGGAAAACACAAATATCCTGAAACAAAGTTTTCGTCATGGGAGAGCTATTACGCTGGAGATTGCGCCTTATCAAATAATATAAGAGAATCATTAATTGATTTGGAGAGAAACATCAACAGTAAATTAGCATATCAGTTATCCAAAATGATTGATGATAATGTATTGGATAATTGGGAAAAACTTCTATTAAAAACCCGTATAGATAATATTGTTGAGAAAAATATTATCTTGTCCAATTCTAAGGAAGAATATCATTTTTTTGAAACATGGAAAATTGTTAATGCTTTTAATTTTGGGGACACATTAGAAGTTTTAAAATGGTTTGATAATGCGTGCAACAAAAGAGGAAGAAACAAAAGAGGCGAGATGCTAAGAGCGTATTGGAATGATTTAGAATTAAAATTTAGTTTAAAAGATCTTTGCGAATTAAAAAATATGCGAAATGCAGTTTCTCATTTTACACCACTTACTATATATCTGACAACATCATTAAAGGCTAAAAATACAAAACACAAGATTAATTTAATTAAAAAAATAACAGAGGGTAGTTTGATGTATGAAAAAGAAATTAGAATACTTGATTTAATAGAAGAGCGGGCAATAAATTTTGTAACTGTAAAAAATATGGATAATAAAAAAGGCGACTAACAATCGCTAGCGGCCTTCTTTCTATTTGAGGTTCGTATCCCCAATAGGATAAATATATTATAACACAAAAAATTATGGTTGGGACAATAATTTGCACTTTTTTTAACCACAAGTGAGATGTGAATTAAATGTCCATGACACTTTTTGCAACAACTTTTATAAGGGTGATTATACTGTCTTCGGTGGCTTGTAACCATTAGCAGAATGTAACCTGATATTGTTGTACCAATTGACATAATCAGCAAATTCTAGTTTCAAATGGCCCAAAGTTCTAAATTCATCTCTGAGACATTCCATCTTCATTGATTTAAAAGTGGCTTCCGCAACAGCATTATCGTATGGTCATCCTTTTTTACTGAGTGATCTTCTAATATTAAATTCTTCTAACAACTCATCGATTTCTTGGTTTTTAAATTCAGACCCTCTATCTGTATGAAACACATCATACTTATCAAGTCCACCAGTTATACTTGTGAATGCTTTTGACACAAGGTCAGCTGTTTTATTTGGGACACAAGAGTATCATACAACTTCGCGTTTTCTTAAATCTACAATTGTATAAACGTAGTTCCATACGAGTCCAACTCTAACATATGTTGAATCACTCACAATTATGTTTTTATCTTTCTGATTGAACTCCCGGTTTAACAAATTTTCACACGTCTCATTATTGGCAGCTGTCTTTTGTGGTTTGAAGTTTGCTTTCGTATATCGCGATATAAGCCCATATTTAGCCATTATCTTACCTATTTTACGTCTTGAAAGGATTACTTTTTGTGATGCTAAAGCAATCTTCAAACGCCTCGTACCATATGCTTTACGGTTTGAATGGAATGTTTCTATGACTGCATTTTCAACTGTTTTGTCTGCTTGTGTTATTTCTTTGCACATTGCAACAATTGAATGTTTTTCAATGTTCTCTTTTATGGCTTTGATTTTCGTCCCATTATCCGCGCCGCTTGCAGCCTGTGACCTTTAGGTTATAAAATATCAATGTTGCTTAATAATTTAAAAAGTGTATAATAAAAGTGATATAAATAGAAGTGAGATGAGTATTAGTGGCTAAACGTTTTAAAACATTGGACGACCAAATAGAATATTTAGAAAAAAGCAAAAACATAGTGTTTGGCGATAAAGAAAAGGCAAAGATTTTCTTACTAGAAAATAATTACTTTAATGTAGTGTCATCCACTAAAATTTTTTTCTGCAAAGCCTATAATAATGGTCATTTGTATGAAAGTACGAAGTTTGACGAGTGGATACTCCGCTACACAAACGATCAAAATTTATCGTTTATTGTTTTTCGTTATATCGCACTTATTGAAAAGAAGATAAACAGCAAATTAGCTTACTACGTTTCAGAAATGATAGAGGATAAGTATTTTACCGAAAAAGAATTGTCGATGGTGAAAGATGTTATAAACAATTCAATTAGAAATGGCAGAAAATTACCAGCTTATAATTTTGAAGAGACTTGGGTCTACATAACAAATTTCACCTTTGGAGGCACTCACGCACTCATAAAAAAGTTAAGGATTATGAGGGATTATCGTTCGGATAAAGGTGAAAATTTTAGATTGATCAGCGACGTAATATCAGAAGTGGAAAAAATAAACTCAAAATTAAATATAAAAAAAGATATTCATTACTTAATTGAGCTTAGAAATTTCGCGGGGCACAATATTCCGCTTAATATTTTCATTATGTCAGGAAGTACAAAAAATGATCGGCGCAAGAGGATTAACATTCTAAAGTGTGTTGCATCTGAATCGGATTCTAGAGAAAGTATGAGTATCTTTATTGATGAGTTACAAAAAGCAGCAACTAAGTATATTGAGATACGGGGGTAACATAGTAAAAAGGTGGTTGACATTTCTGCGAACCACCCTTACAAACAAGGGAACTTGTCCTTGCTGGATAAATATATTATAACACAAAGGATTATGGTTGGGACAATAATTTGCACTTTTTTGATGTTAAGATAAATATAGCAATAACATATTTATCTTAACGTCAAAAAAGACACCCCTGAGTTTATCAGCAAAAAAAGACAAAAAGTGTCAAGCGTATATTAAAATGTCCCACGAAAATCTAAACATGATCCTCAAAACTGGCCCGATGTTTTTGTGAATTGGAGTAAGATAAAAACGAACTTCTTCGCCACGGATGAGTCATGGGCGGAATATATTTGACTTTTGCTTTTTGGGGTTTATTTTCTAAGTCAAAATCATCAGAAATAAGTTCGTGCTGGAGGACGTGTTCTAAGT
>JBOFTV010000059.1:0-1627 GCA_051652245.1 Culicoidibacterales bacterium
GCGGTAAATCTAATACTCTGCATAAATTGTTTTTGCAATTATTTAAGTCTGTATATAAAGAACAAATACTTGATAAATCTCAATTCTTTGTCATTGACTTTAATGGAGAATATACTGGTGAACATCATTTTGGGTTACCAGCCACTAATAAAGAAATACTTCACATTGTTACCAATAAAAAAATTGAAAAAAAACTACCAGTAGAGAAAAAATATTTCTTCGACGCAGACGTTTTATCAATACTCTTTGATGCACGTTCTGGAACACAGGTACCTTTTCTTAGAAAAGCGATTAATTTATGGAATACAAAAGAATTTGAGGGTGTTTCGATTTCTAAATTTGTTATTGGTACTGTCAAAAGAATCCTTACTTCTGGTGATGCTGCAAGCTCTGATGCCAAAGACAATTGGATTTCGGTAGCTAATTCATATATTGATGACTTTAAATTATTTTCCCCCTTAAAAGAGTTAGAGTATCATACGCAAAATAAGGCATATATATATGATAGTGGTGGAAAAAAATACATTAATGACAAAGCTGATATGACTGAAGAAGCGATTAATTATTTGCAATTATCATCAATTGAAGCAAAGCTTTCCAGCAAATTCAATGAGAGTAATCAAATTGAAAGACTAAAATTTCATTTGGATTTTCAAAAGGTACATCAATCGGCATGGAAATCAACTAACATTGAACATTTAAATCCCTTATTCAATAGAATAGATACCTCTTTAACTAGTATAAATAAAGTCATAAATATTGTTGAGGATATATCAAGTGAATATAAGACTTTAAATATAATTTCATTAGTTCATGCAAATCAAGAAGTGACTAGATTGATTCCAATGCTTTTATCTAAAATGATATATGGTATTCAGAAAAAAAGCATTGCTGGAGAGGATGTTACAAAAACAAAACATTTAATTATTGATGAGGCTCATAATATTCTTAATGCAGAAAATAGAAATAATGGTGATGATTGGCAAGATTATAGACTTTCAGTATTTGAAGAAATAATAAAAGAAGGCCGAAAGTTTGGGTTTTACCTAACGTTATCAAGCCAACGACCTGCTGATATATCTGCAACCATATTATCACAGGTACATAATTATTTTATTCATCGTCTAGTAAATGAAAAAGATTTAAGAATGCTTGAAAATACGATGCCGACATTAGATAGAAGTTCATACCAAATGATTCCATCTTTAGGTCAAGGGGAAGCAATTGTTACAGGAAATGCTATAAAAGTACCTGTTTTTTTACGTGTTGAAAAAGAAGAGGAAAATCGACCAAATAGTGATGATGTTGTCTTAACTACAATATGGAACAATAGCAAGTAATATATTTTGGTCTCTTAAAGACCCTTGAAGAAACCATTGAAAGTCCAAATCTATAAAAAGTTAACAAAATTAATAAATATGGACTTTTAGGGGTCCTTAGAGGTACGAATTTTGCCCTATAAAAGCAATGTTTGTAAGTTAAGAGATGCTATAACCGTTTCTTGATAAAACATCCAAAAAAATCAGAAAATAGAGGGAATTGTATGATATACTTGTTTTGTTAGAAAAAACGGCATACTAAAAGAATTAGAATTGACTTAATTCTAATTTTATACTGTTGATTTAGA
>JBOFTV010000060.1:0-12841 GCA_051652245.1 Culicoidibacterales bacterium
TCATTTCAACTCCTTAGTTTTCAGTATACACGGAAATGGAGAGAAAAGCATTTTTTTAAAAAATTTCCCCCTAGGGGGAACTGGATTGAGGACATTATTATGTACGAACACTTAAGACATTATCATATACGTGTTACTTTTTACTGCTACTTTTATTACACTCTTGTTGACTTTGTCTGCCACAAATGATAGAATTTCAATGAATAATTTGTAATTATAAATCAAATAACAAAGGAGTTTTTACACAATGCGCGGCTTTTTAAAAAATTATACATCTTCACTACTACTAATTTCTGGTGTTTTAATAGGAGGTATTTTAGGAATTGTTTTTGGTGAAAAAACAGCCATCTTAAAACCAGTTGGTGAAATTTTCTTAAATCTAATGTTTATGCTGATTGTCCCACTTGTCTTTTTTAGCATTACCTCGGCACTAACTGGAACCCAACATATTAACCGTGTTGGGAAAATTCTTACACGCACTTTTTTAGTGTTTAGTGCTACAGCACTTATGGCCGGATTATTAGGCTATGTTGGCACATATTTTGTTGATATTCTTCAAGGCGTTGACAGTGCAGCCTTTCTTAATTCTATCCAGACAACAGATATCGAAGCACCAATTTCACTAACCGAAATGATTGTCAAAACCTTAACCGTAAATGATTTCGTCTTACTGTTTTCAAAATCCAATTTAATTCCCTTAATAATCTTTTCATTACTCTTTGGGATTGCTGTTACCCTTGTTGGCAAACCAGCTGAACCAATTAAGAAAATACTTGCTGCCGGTTCAGCGGTTATGATGAAACTTGTACAACTTATAATGTATGTTGCACCTGTTGGATTAGGTAGCTATTTTGCTTACACAGTTGGTTCACTAGGCCCACAAATTTTAAACGGCTATTTAATCACATTTGTCTTCTACATTGTCCTTTCCCTTATCTATTACTTTGGTTTTAACACACTTTATGCTTATCTAGCGGCTGGTCCCCTTGGTGTAAAATCATTTTGGAAGCATATCCCCTCACCTTCAATAACAGCAATGGCAACTGCTTCTAGTGTTGCATCAATACCTGTAAACTTAATAGCTGCCAAGAAAATCGGCATTCCCGATGATATCGCTGAAACAGTCCTTCCCCTTGGGGCTAATACACATCGTGACGGTTCAGTTATTGGTGGTGTCTTGAAAATTGTTTTCCTTTTCACACTTTTTGGCTATGATATTTCATCTGTTTCCAGCTTTTTTGCCATCCTTGGTGGCGCATTATTAGTTGGTGCAGTTGTTGGTTCAATTCCTGGTGGTGGTCTTACCGCAGAAATTACAATTTGTGCCATCTTTGGTTTCCCCCCAGAAATGGTTGCTGCAATCATGATTATAAGCACTATTATTGACATCCCTGCAACGCTCCTAAACTCTACTGGAAACGTTGTTTGTTCAATGCTAGTGGCAAGACTCATAGAAGGCAGAAATTGGCTTAAAAGTAGCCAAGGACAGAAAACAAAGCAAGTATAATCTTTCGCCCATTCCAAAACAAAAAGCCCGGATGTAAGAATTTTCTTCTTACATCCGGGCTTTTCTTATCTACTTTTTCTTATTCACGCCAGATTTTTTTTGCATCCTTAGTGTACTCAACACTCTTTTTCTGCGTGAATTATCACCATTTAATCCTGGTATAATTTTATTAATAATATACATTATTGGATAATACCTCAAACTAATTATATGAAAATATTCAATAAAAAACTCTGCTGCAATGACGGAAATTACCAATAGCACAACACTAATAATTTTATTGTCTGGACTCGTGTAACTAACTGCTGACATCGAAAACAAAATACTGAGACCATATATATAAAACAATGTTTTCTTCTGTGATTTTGTTGATTCTAACACGCGGTGATGCACATGTGATGCATCCGCAACTTGCGGGGCCGATTTATTAATAATTCGCCTTAAAAAAGCAAAAACAGTATCAAACAAAGGCACTGCTAAAATTACAACAGGCACTAAAAATGATGTAAATGCTGCCTGCTTATATCCTAAAACAGAAACTGTACCAATCATAAAACCAATGAATTGGGCCCCAGAATCTCCCATAAAAATCTTAGCTGGCGGAAAATTATAGGGTAAAAATCCAATAATTGATCCCGCTAATAACAATGTAATTAACACAACCACAGCTGAATAACTACCATTATCAATCACAGCAATTATCGCCATTGTAATTAAACTAATAAACGAAATTCCTGCTGCTAACCCATCCATGCCATCACTTAAATTAATCGCATTTGTAATTGTTACAATCCACAACACCGTAAAAATTTGGGCAAAGTATGGATTGAACTGAATATTAACAATAAAATCAATATTACTAACAACAAAATCGCCACGATAGACAACAATAACGGCCGCAAGTATCTGAATTAAAAACTTTCTCCAGGCTTTTACTGGTGAAATATCATCAAATATCCCCATTAAAACGATTAAAAAGCTCCCGATTAAAATTGATTCCATTCCACTTAGTCTAACTTCAGTAAAACCCGTAACAATTGTATAACCCAACAAAAAACTAATATAAATTGCTAGACCACCTAATCGTGGAATTTTCGTAAGGTGAATTTTACGCTCACTTACTGACGGGTCATCAATTGCCCGCACATTTTTAGCCAAACTGTAAATCTGTGGCATGAATGCAAAACTTATTATTGCACTAACACCAAAAAAAAGTAAATAATCAATTATACTCAATCCCTGTATCACTTTTATTCCTCATATCATTTTATTATTTTCATACTCTATTATAACATTTATCAAAACTAATTACCAATACAAAATTTTCAGAAAATCACTCAGCAACATTTTTCAAAATAGCCCAATTCACGAAAACTAACATAAGCATCGCCCGCAACAACAACATGATCTAAAATTGGAATACCAATAATTTTAGCCGCTTTGATAAGCATATCTGTAGCTTCAAAATCGGCCTTTGATGGATTAGGATCACCACTAGGATGGTTATGAAATAAAATTATACTCGCTGCTGCCACTTCAATTGCAGCCTTAAAAATCTCACGGGGATGGACATTGACCGCATTTAAACCACCACGGTAAACCTCCTTATAGCCAATCACTCTATTTTTAGTGCTCAAAAAGACAACAACAAAACACTCTTGCTGATAAAATTTAAATTCCTTCGAAAAATAACCCACACAATCTTTTGGCGATGTCAACTGATAGCTATTTCCACGCACACTAACTTGAAATAGACGCTTTCCTAATTCTAGTCCGGCCAGCAAAGAATAGGCTTTGCTCTCACCCACACCAGAATATTGACAAAGTTTTGCTAACGTTACAGTCCCCAATCCTTCAATTCCTTCAATTCCTTTTAATAGCTCTTTAGACACAGATAAAACATCCTTTTTAGCTGTCCCCGTTCGAAAAACCAAAGCAATAAGCTCATATTCTGAAAGCTTTTCTAGCCCCACTTTTTGGGCGCGCTCCCTTGGAAGATATGTACTAATAATAACCACTCCTCTATACAAAGACCTCTTTAAAAAAAAGGCGCTCCACTCTTTATATTTCGGTGGAACCGCCCCTTTTTATTAATTATTATTGATTTGTTCAAGCACAAGGTTTAACTGATTTTGATAGTTCTCCAGCTTTTGTTTTTCCGCAGTAATTTTATGTTCTGGTGCCTTACTAATAAACTTATCATTTGCAAGCATTGCCTCACACCGCTTTATTTCAGCTTCTAACCGCCGTTTTTCTTGCTCCAATTTTACCATCTGAGCCTGTGTATCCACTAGCTGATCCATTGGCACGAAAATAATGAACTTAGGAAACACTTTTGCCTCTGCTTTTTGGACATCTTCAGCTTTTGTCGTTATTATAAGACTATCTGGATTCAAAAACTTAGTCAAATAGAGTCGCTCTGCTTCAAACATCTGGGCCGTCTTTTTACAAGTAGCTTCTAAAATAACCGGAACTTTCTTACTTTGAATGACCTGATAATCAGCACGTATTTGCCTCATCGCTACAATTGCATCCTGGAGTAACTCAACCTGTTCAACAGCCGCTTCCGCCTCAAAAAGTGTAACTTTTGTTGGGTATTCTGCTACAGAAATTGAACCGGTTGTATGTGGTAGCACCTGCCAAATTTCCTCCGTAATATATGGCATAAACGGATGCAATAAGCGAATGATTTGCTCCAAAATAAAAATCAACATTTTCTGTTTTTCCTTGATCGCCTGCTTATCCTCAGAAAAGAGCACCGGTTTACTCAATTCAATATACCAACTACAGAAATCATCCCAAATGAAATTATAAAGTAATCGTCCGACCTCACCAAATTCATACTTATTAGCATTATACTCCATTTCCGCAATTGTACTATTTAATTTTGTGAGCATCCAAATATCTTTCGTATCAATTTTAGTTGCATCATAATTACCATCAATTTCCGGGTTATTGAGCAACACAAAGCGAGCAGCATTCCAGATTTTATTGGCAAAATTACTTGCAGCTTCTACTTTCTGTTCAACATATCTTACATCTTGACCAGGCGACGTATTTGTTACCAAGAAATATCTTAAACTATCCGCACCATAAGCCTCAATTACTTCCATTGGATCAATCCCATTATTCAACGACTTACTCATTTTACGGCCATCTTCACCACGAACCAATCCATGAATAAGAACATCTTTAAATGGTCTTTTTCCCGTAAATTCCAAACTTTGAAAAATCATTCTACTCACCCAGAAAAAGATAATATCATAACCTGTCACCATCACACTATTGGGAAAGAACTTTTTAAATAGCTCATCTTCCGTATTAGGCCAATTCATCGTTGAAAACGGCCACAATGCTGACGAAAACCACGTATCCAAAACATCCTCATCCTGCAACCAATTTTGGACATCTTCAGGCGGATTAATCCCAACATAAACTTCCTTTGTTTCCTTATGATACCATGCTGGAATTTGATGCCCCCACCACAATTGACGCGAAACACACCAATCCTGAATGTTTTCCATCCATTGTAAGAACGTCTTCTCAAATCTTGGAGGATAAAATGTAATACTCGTCTCTTCCTTATCCTGTGCGCTAATTGCTTCTTTCGCTAAAACATCCATTTTAACAAACCACTGCTTTGACAAATACGGTTCAACTACTGCTCCACTTCGCTCACTATGTCCTACTGAATGGACAAATGGCTCAACTTTAACGACTAATCCGGCCGCCTCTGCATCTTCAACAAACTGCTTTCGAGCAACAAAACGATCCAATCCTTGATATTTTGTTGGCACCCACTCATTTTTAGCCATTGTCCCATCAATTTCCATAATAATATGCTCCGGTAAATTATGCCGTTTTCCCACCTCAAAATCATTTGGATCATGGGCCGGTGTTATTTTTACACAACCTGTTCCCTTGTCAAAACTAACATAATCATCAGCAATTATTGGAATAATATGCCCAGTCAAAGGTACAACGACCTCTTTTCCAATCAAATCCTGATAACGCTTATCATCCGGCGAAACAGCAATTGCCCCATCACCAAACATCGTTTCAGGTCTTGTTGTCATAATTGTCAAAAACGCACCACTACCATCAGCAAACATATATTTAAAATAATGTTCAGCCCCAGCAATATCTTGATAAATAACTTCAATATTAGACAAAGCTGTTTTCTGCACAGGATCCCAATTAATAATACGCTCCCCCTGATAAATCAGACCCTTCGTATACATATCAACAAAAACCTTCTTAACAGCCTCAGAAAGGGTCGAATCAAGTGTAAAGCGTTCCTTAGAGTAATCCAAAGATAAACCTAATTGGTGCCACTGCGCGCGAATAGAGCCCGCATACTCCTCTTTCCATTCCCAAACCTTATCTAAAAACTTATCTCTACCTAAATCATGACGTAAAATGCCATCCTCCCGCAATCGTTGTTCAACTTTAGCTTGTGTTGCAATTCCTGCATGATCCATTCCAGGAAGATACAAAGCGTTATACCCCTGCATTCTTTTCATCCGAATAATCAAATCCTGAATCGACGTATCCCAGGCATGCCCAACATGGAGCTTACCTGTAACATTTGGTGGAGGAATAACAATTGTAAAAGGCTCCTTATCACTATTAGGATCCGCATAAAAGCAATTATGCTCTAACCAAAACTCATACTTCCCTGCTTCAACTTCCTTATGATTATATTTTTGCGCTAATTCTTTTTTCATAAAATGACCTCATTTCTTAATTTTTTTAGTAATAAAAAAAATCACCCCTACACATTGTAGGAGCGACATAACCGCGGTACCATCCTGACTCACTTCTATAAATAGAAGCTCTTAATTGTGTTAACGCCACCTAAACGATCTATTTTACTACTATTTCAAACAGACAACTCCCAAGCTACTTTCTTCTGGTTTGCTTTGGAAGGCTCCCAGCCATGTCCTTCCTCTCTTTATAAGCAATACCAAAATACTCCTCTTGTTCCTTGCATTTCTTTTATATCTCTATAATACCAAATTATCACCCCCATGTCAAAAAAAGTTAGAACATCTTTCCCTCTTTTATGGTATAATAATTAAATATTTGAAAAAAGTAGGTGTACCCATGTTAACAAAGATAGCCCATAATAAATTAGTTGATTTTGGTACCACCATTAGTATCCTCTGCTACATTATTGTTGCTATTTTCAAGCTTTACTTTGCCAATGCCGTAGGATCTAGCGCTCTTTATGCCGATGGTCTCAATAGTGCAAGTGATGTCATTTCAACCTTCATCATCCTTGTAGGACTCTATCTCTCAAGAAAACCAAATGATTCTGAGCATACATACGGACATTATCGTATCGAACAAATTGCAACATTAATTGCTGGTATAATTATGTTTTTAATTGGTGCACAAGCGCTCCTAACAAGTTTTGAGAAAATCTTCATTCCCAACGTTCAGTCCCCCTCCCTCCTTGCAGCCATCATTGCTCTTTGCTCTGCTTTTTTGATTATTCTGTCGGCAGCTTTAAATATGAAAATAGCCAAATTAACCTTAGTTAATGCCTCAAAAGTTGTAGCCAAAAATAATATTTCTGATGCTCTCACTGCTTTTGGTGCTTTTATTGCCATCATTGCCTCACAATTCAGCATGCCTCTTATTGATGTTGTTGCCTCATTTATTATTTCCGTCGTTATCTTAAAAACAGCATTTGAAATTTTTTGGGAATCCACAAATAATTTAATCGATGGCTTTGATAGCAATAAAATAAATGCCTACCGTGACTTAATTGTCAAAAACCCTAATATAAAAGAAATCAAAGATATTAAAGGACGCATGCTTGGCAACCATATTGTCCTTGATATAACAATTACCGTTGATGGTAATCTAACCGTAAACAAAGCACACCAAATTGCCGATGTGATTGAGTCCTCCCTCAATCGACTCTACAACATTCATCGAACCCATGTCCATATTGAACCCTTTATCGAAAAATAGTAATCACTATTTTTTTACCACAACCGTCACCTTTTTTTTAAAAAAAGATGACTGAATTAAAAGGAGAAATCACATGAAAACTAAAGATAAAATCTTAGAAATTCTTATCTCGACTGATTCTAATTATATTTCAGGGGAAGAAATAGCAACAAAACTAGGCTTAAGTCGCAACGCTGTCTGGAAGCAAATACAAACCCTAAAATCAGAAGGATATGATATAATATCGCATACTCCCAAAGGATATCTGCTTAATAAGAACACAAATAAGCTTTGTCCTCACCTCATCGCGTTAAAGACAAACAAACAGCTCGATTTTAGTGACATTCATATTTTTGATACACTCGCTTCAACAAATCAAACAGCCAAAGAAATGGCAGTTGCCAATGCTAAAACTAATAGTCTAATTATAGCCAACACACAAACAGCAGGGAAAGGCAAAATGGGTAAGCACTTTTTCTCACCTAGTGACACCGGTATTTACATGAGTTTTATTATTCGCCCCAACATTACTATTTATGAATCGACGCTACTTACTGCTGCAACTGCCGTTGCTGTGACACAAGCTATTGAAAACACATGTAAGCTTAGCCCAAAAATAAAATGGGTAAACGACATCTATATTAACGGCAAAAAGGCCTGTGGCATTCTCACAGAAGCAGCAACTGATTTTGAAAATGGCATTGTTGACTATATCATTATTGGTATTGGCATCAACTGCTACACCAAATTATTTCCACCATCACTATTACAGTCCGCCACCAGCCTTTTTACTACTAACACCCTAATTCACCCCACTAGAAATGACCTCATAGCTGAAATTTTCACTAATCTTGCGGCGATACTTACAACTTTTCCTCATGGTAATTTCATCCAAACATATAAAGAAAAATCTTTTTTAACAAATAAAATCGTTACCCTTGCCGATAACACTGAAGTTTTAGTCTTAGGTATTGATGATGACTGTCGCCTGATAATTAAACACAGTAGCGGCCAGATAAGCCACCTTCATAGCGGTGATATTCAACTAGGAGGTAACTTATGAAATTAGCGATTACAACTAAAGAATTAACCTACACAGCCCTTTTTACAGCCCTGATTTCTATTGGTGCCTTCATCAAAATCCCCCTCCCGTTTACCCCATTTACCCTCCAACCAATATTCATCCTCCTATCTAGCCTCCTCCTAGGAAAAAAACTGGGTATCCTTGCTGTTAGTTCCTATGTTATTATTGGGCTAATCGGCTTTCCTATTTTTGCAGCTGGGGGAGGACTTGGCTATGTATTTCAACCATCTTTTGGCTATTTACTAGGATTCATTCTATGTGCATTTATTATTGGAACATTAGATGAGAAAATTAAGCATAAATCATTTTGGATTTACCTCCTATTTTGTATAATTGGAACCATTAGTATCTATGCAATTGGCCTCCCTTATCTTTATATTGTGCTAACAAAATATCTCCATATTACGGTTTCAACAAAAGATTTCTTATACACTTACACACTCTTTTTAATTCCTAAGGACCTTATTAGCTGTATTTTTGTTGCATTCCTTGTTCATAATTTTGGAGCTAACATAAAAAGACTTTGATTTTACTCAAAGTCTTTTCTAATATTCTATTTGGTGCGGCCAACAAGACTTGAACTTGCAAGAGCTTACGCCCACCAGCCCCTCAAGCTGGCGTGTCTACCGATTCCACCATGGCCGCATCTAATAACTACTTAAAAAGTATATCAAATTTTTTTATAAAAGTAAAGTATGTTTTCCTTTTATGAGAAAAAAAGTGCTATCCTTTTACCGTAGTCATCATAATAACTGTTTCTAAATAATATCTGTTTCCAAATATATATTCTGCGTTCGCTCTGGTCCGACAGAAACTACCGCTATTTTTGTCCCTGTTTCTTTTTCAATAAACATTAAATATTCCTGAGCTTGCCAAGGTAAATCAGCAAATGATGTCACTTTCGTGATATCATCTAACCATCCTGGGAATGTTTGATATAATACTTCAATTTCTGTGTGCTTGTCAATCCATGATGGATAAACATCATAAACTATTCCCTTTATTTTATAACCTACCGCAACTTTGATTTCAGCCAAACCACTAAGTACATCAATTTTTGTAATTACTAAATAACTCAACCCATTAATCAATGTAGCATATTTTAAAGCGACTAAATCAAGCCATCCTGTTCGCCGCTTGCGCCCTGTTGTTGAACCAAACTCATGGCCGTTTGTTCTAATTGTTTCACCAATTTCGTCATCCAATTCAGTTGGGAAAACGCCCTCACCCACACGAGTCGTATAGGCCTTAGCCACTCCAAAAATTTTATTTATTTTGGCAGGTGCAATCCCAGCACCTGAACAAATTCCACCCGCTGTTGGCGATGACGATGTCACATATGGATATGTCCCATGATCAATATCCAGCATCACTGCCTGTGCACCTTCAAACATCACCACTTTTTTGTCATTGATAGCATTATTTACTTCAATTACACCATCAATAACTCGACCTGCTAAAATTCCTCTGTACTTTACTGCTATTTCATACACTTGATCAACTGTAAAAACTTCGCATTCGAGCTGTTTAAGCAGCATATTTTTCTCTGCTAGGACAAGGCTTATTTTTTCTTTAAGTGTACTATCATTGAACAAATCTGCCACTCGTAGTCCGACACGTGATAACTTATCCATATATGCTGGTCCAATACCTCTTTTAGTTGTCCCTATTTTATGAATACCACGTATTTTTTCACGGGCTGTATCTTCGGCTATATGATAGGGCATAATAATATGTGCACGGTGATCAACAAAAACATGGTCTGTTGAAAACCCTCTTGTAGAAAGTCCTTTTAATTCAGTATCTAATACGCCAACATCCACAACAACACCGGCACCAATAACACATTTAGCATTTTTATGGAGCACTCCTGAAGGAAGAAGATGCAAGATAAACTTCTCCTCATTAACAACCACTGTATGACCAGCATTATTACCTCCTTGATAACGGACAACATAATCTACTTTATCGCCTAAAACGTCTATTATTTTGCCTTTACCTTCATCGCCCCACTGAGTTCCAACAACAACATATGTATTTAACATAAATTTTCTCCTTTAATATAAATTTATCTATCCCCATTAAAAATCGAATTTTTAACAACAACATAGTCTACTTTTCTAATTGCTTCTAAATCTGTTCCACCAGCATAAGATATTGATGATTGTAAATCTTGTTGCATCGCTGTCAATGTATCCTCAATATCGCCTTGATACTCAAGCAACATTTTCTTACCTTCAACATTCTTTTTCTCACCTTTTTGATACTCCGAAGCACTACCAAAATACTCTTTAAATTTCACACCATCAACTTCAATTATTTCACCTGGTGACTGATCATGTCCAGCAAATAATGATCCAATCATAACAAATGTTGCACCAAATCTAATTGATTTTGCAATATCTCCATGCGTACGAATTCCACCATCGGCAATAATTGGCTTTCTTGCAGCTTTTGAACACCAATGTAGCGCCGCAAGTTGCCAACCACCAGTTCCAAAGCCCGTTTTTAATTTTGTAATACAAACTTTACCTGGACCAACTCCAACTTTAGTTGCGTCTGCACCAGCATTTTCAAGTTCTCTAACACCCTCAGGTGTTCCAACATTTCCAGCAATAACAAATGTTTTTGGCAAATGTTTTTTAATATGCTGAATCATTTTAATAACATTACTTGAATGCCCATGGGCAATATCAATTGTGATATATTCTGGTAAAAGCCCTAATTTGCTTATCTCTTCCACAACAGTATACTCTTCCGCCTTAACACCAATACTAATTGATGCATACAAACCTAATTCCTGCATTTTTCTAATAAAGTCTATTCTTTTATCAGCTTCAAAACGGTGCATAACATAGAAATAATCATGTTCAGCTAGCCATTGTGCCAATTTTTCATCAATAATTGTTTGCATATTTGCTGGTACAACTGGCATATTAAAAGTTCTATCGCCCAATTTAATTGACGTATCACACGCTCCACGACTTTCTACAATACACTTGTTGGGAATTAACTGTATATCCTCATAATCAAAAATTTTCATCTTCTCTACTACCTCTCAAGTAAATCTAAAAACTGCCTACTTATATAAATAGGCAGTTCCCTATAAAAAAATAGAACCCTTCGTTACTATTTTTTTATACATAAATATTGTATCGAATTTAGCATAGATTGTCAAAGTAATAACTACAATTTTACGCAGAATATGGTATAATACCTATTAAGAAGGTGTTATTGTGAATAAAAAAATATGGAGAGATATCCAATTTAAAACTAGCAGTCAAATATTAGAAATCAGAGACGAGCTTTTGTTGCCTGATTTTTTCTATTGTTCGCTGATTGACAGCAACGAAATGGCACATTATCGCTACTATAAAAATAAATTATACATCATCATAAATTTCCCTTTTTTCTCATCAGTGACCCAAGACTATCATACATCAATACTAGCATTAATCATTGATGATCACACCGTTATTAGTATTCATGATAGCCAAATAGATTTTTCAACGTTAGATTTCTCGACTGATTTGAACAGCTACTCAAATACTTTTATTGGATTAATGTCCCACACTCTAGACACCTATGCCCTATTTCTCAAAAAAATTAATAGCCAAATGAAGACCATCGAAAAACGTGTCTTAAATTCACCCAGCAATGCTGTTTTGACCAAACTTTTTACTTTGCAAAAGTCTATAATTTTATTTCAAACATCCATAAGCGGATTAAAAAATATCTATCATTCAATTGGTGATACACATAAAAATTTATTTTTAGCGAATGGTGATTGGGAACAATATCGTAATATTGAAATTGAAATCGAACAAATAACTAAAACACTATCTATCTATGATAATATTTTAGCCTCTGAAATGTCACTTTCGTCATCAATTTTAGCAAACAATCTGAGTAAAACGATGAAAACATTAACGGCAATTACGATTGTTATTTCAATTCCAACGCTAATTACTGGTTTTTATGGTATGAATATAACGCTGCCTTTTCAAGAGCATCCAAACTCTTTAGCGATTGTTTCGATATTCTCTTTAATTATTACTTTTGGCACCATATATTATCTCTATCATAACGACTTATTTTAACAATGTTTGTAAGTTAAGAGATGCTATAACCATTTCTTGATAAAACATCAAAAAAAATCAGAAAATAGAGGGAATTGTATGATATACTTGTTTTGTTAGAAAAAACGGCATACTAAAAGAATTAGAATTGACTTAATTCTAATTTTATACTGTTGATTTAGAGTTTTGGTGGTATTTTGTTGCTCGTGA
>JBOFTV010000061.1:0-24911 GCA_051652245.1 Culicoidibacterales bacterium
CCTTTTGTTCCTTTTTGTGTTCTAAATGTCAGCGTATATCTTCCTACTGCTGTTGGCCGAATATCATTTTCTACTTCTACTTCTACATTCCCCGTTATCGTTGTCCCATTTAAGATTGTGTGTCCTTTTGCTTTTGCAAGTGCCTTATAATCTGCTCCTTTAACTGCTGATAATTTAATGGCAAAGTCACTTGCATATACGACTTCTGTTTCCTCATTTGAGAAGTCATCTGTTACCACTAACATCTCTGCTGTTCCTTTTGTTCCTTTTTGTGTTTTAAAGGTCAATGTATATCTTCCTACTGTTGTTGGGCGAATATCATTTTCTACTTCTACTTCTACATTTCCGGTTATCGTTGTCGCATTTAAGATTGTGTAGCCTTTTGCTTTTGCAAGTGCCTTATAATCTGCTCCTTTGACTGCTGATAATTTAATCACAAAGTTATCGGCATACACCGCTTCTGTTTCGGCATTTGGAAAGCTATCTGCGATTACTAGCATTTCAACCGTCGCGTTTGCACCTTTTTCCGTTGCAAACGTGATTGAATATCTCCCCACTTTGTTTGGGCGAATATTATCTACTATCCTTACAGGGACTTCAGCAAATAGATTACTATTACTCACATCATAACCTTTTACTTTTGCCAAATCTTCGTACTTTGCAGAATTTACTTCTGATAATTTCAGCACAAATGAGTTAGCATTTACTACTTGACCAAACTCGACTTGTTTATCTGTAATAAGCACTTGGGCTGTTGAATTGGTTATATTTCCTTTTGTATCTGCAACAGCCAAACCAATAGTATACAGTCCTTGTTTATTCATTGAATCTAAAGTACTATCGTTTGTGTAAACTACCCTGCCTGTAAGATCCCCATCTACAAGATCAGTTGCTGTTACATCAAAAATCGTGCTCCAGTTTGTTACAACCGCATCATTCGATGGTGGAAGAATAACTGCCTTCTTCCCAATACTTAATGTTGGAGCGGCTGTGTCTGCCACATCTATATCATAAGAAAAGTCAACCACATTTTTATCGTTGTCAGTTGCCTGATAGTTAACTCTATAGCTTCCACTGGTTATTGCTTGTCCCTTAGAATTCAATGGTATCGTATGTGTAACCGTTGGTATAATTGTTTGATCTTCAAAGTCTGATATAGTTACTAATGATAATAAATAGGCATCATCAACTACTGATCCAGCTTCAATATTTTTACTTTCGTAACTACTGGTTGGTAGATTATTAGGCTCTATTGTTACGTTAATATTTTTTTTAGCTTTATTTCCATACATATCAGTAATTACAGCGGTAATTACCGCTACCTGATTTACTTTTGTTGTTTGCCCCGCGGATATGACTGTATCACCCGAACCACTTCTTGCTGTGGCAGCCGCAAAATTATTACTTGTCCATACAATTCCATTTTCTATTGCTTGAATATCATTAAAAAATGAAGGGCTAATTGTTGTCGCGACATTAAGTGTTTTATTGACGTTTGCATTAGATGCCTTCATCGTAATATTTTCAAATTCACTCGATACCGTTATACCTAATTTTGTATTATCGTAAGCTACAATACCTGCTGTGACAGCTCTAGAACTCGCTTCTGTTGGATCAATTCCCGTAAAAAAACCACTGTTTACTCCACTAAAATCAACATCTGAGTCTAAGTTATCATCCTCCCCTTTTTTATTCCATGTGAATTTTTCATTTGTTGCCAATGCTGAATTAAAATCTACTTGATAATTTCCATTTCCTTGACCAGAAAAACTATATTTTCCATCTGCACCCGTTAGAACCTCTTCAACTTTAACAAAATTTGCTCCTACTTTTTTATTTAAGGTGATTTTTCTTCCTGCTAAGACCGTATCTTCACCATTTTTATATTCCCCATCGATTACTTTATCCTCAAATAATAATCCACTTATTTCTCCAACTTGTAGTAAGGCTCCTACAGAAGTACCCGAAAGCGATCCAGATGTACCTGCAGAAAAATCATAAAACGGCTTAAAAACATTAATCGACCCTAGTTTATTGGGCTCTGCATTAATAGTTTCACTTGTTTCATCCACGGCATAACTAAATTCTATACGAACACTTTCTCCCGGAATCATTCCAGCTGTATTTTCAACGCGAAGCATTGTTGCCTGATCCGATGCGACTCCTGTATATGTTGCTGTCCTATAGTTACTCTGGTTGGTTGCATTTACGCTATATTCTATCCTATAATTATCTTTTCGCTCCGCCGTTACATCTACACCACTTTTATCAAAAACTTTTATTGTCGGTATATTTTTAACTTTCATATTCCAGTCAAAAGCTTCTGTTTGGAAATCTATACCAAAGTCATTACCTTGTTTTGGAACGGGTGCAAATACCCGAAGTAGCGTTACCTTATCATCACGGTTATTGTAAGCATCTAATGTATAAACTGCGTTGGCATTAGGTGTGAAACCTATCGCTGTTTCAGGATTTTTTTCATCATATGGTGGTCTTCTATTTTCACCTTCTGGTTTAATAAATGTATCTATCGTCAATGTTTTTTGTTCTTGAATGTTCAACGCGGCAGCTGTCATTGAGCCCATTTTCTCTGTTACATCACCATTATTATTTAAATCATATTTATCTTCTACAACCGGCATAGCGCCAAAACCTGGTGTTAATTTTCGTGCAGAATCAAAGAAAATTAGGTCTGAAAACTGTAGATTACCAGTTGCGTTAATATCTGCAGTTATATCATAACTAAATTCAAGTGGTCCATAAACATTAGGTCCATCAAAATAATATCCAATTTTTGCCTTCGTTTTAATCGCCATCACATATTCACCTTTACTCGTATTGTATATCTCAATTTCTCGTGGTACACCTATTTCATTCTGAGTAACAACAATTGTGTTCGGATTAACGTTCAATCCTCTAGGAATACGTAAATAAATAATAGGATCAATAACTGCAGTGTTTGGTGAATAATAATAATACGGAAATGTCCCAAAAGTTCCCTTCACTTTTCGGGTTTGACCTGCTGGTAATAATAGGTTGCTCGTTTTTGATGTGTAAACAGAATTCAAATTTGTTTTTCTTGTAACTTTTGCCGTTTTTGTATTCTCAGTGTTTGGGTCTTTATTGCCATCATCATCTTTATCAGCCCAAGTATTAATTGTAAGATTTGCAGTATTTACTCCTTCTTTTAATCGTCCTAGCATGTACAATGACTGCGTGTCACCAAATCCATCTTGAGCTTGTGAGCTGCTTGCATTTTTAGCAACATCATTTATTTTAGCCTTAGCATAAGTAAAAAATTCCCCCTCTGTAAATTTCAGCTTCATGCGATCAGTACCATAACCGAACATTGTTCCCGATATGGTATTTCTTGTCGGATATATCTCATCTCCCTTTGCTGTTCCAACTCTACCTAAGTTAGTTTTGTAATCAATACTTTCTACTGGCGTTTCCCTATGCGCTGGGAAACTTACAGCATTCACCTCATAATTAGCATCCATAACAAACTCTACTACTTGCTTCTCTTTTACCTGCAAAGCTGTATTCGATATTTTTGCTACCGTTGGTTTTCTCATATAATCTGAAGAAATCGAGTCAAAATCAAAGTCTGTGAATCTAATATCAAGTACATTATTTATTTTCGGATCATCTAATCCAAGGATATCAATTCTTGTTTTTTCATTAGCAGCTGAAACGGTTATCTTCTGACCATCATACATTTCTAGTACATACTCACGACCGCCCTCAGACTCATGTGACCCAGTCGGCATTTTGTCAACCAATAAGTTTAACCCCACTAGTTTTTTTGTTGTAACGTCTTTATACCTTAGGTGAACTGTTGATGCCTCTGTATTGTTTGACACTAACTCTACTTCCCCTACGGCTTCTACCCCAACTACGGTTGCACCTTTTGGATACGACATTACTAAATCGATTTGCTTAATGTAAAAGTCGTATTCACTAAGATAACCTCCCCTTCTTACATATGAATTCCCTGTTTTCACAATATCAGTTTCACCGATTTTAACTACCCTTTTGGGATTATCTGCAGAATAATGATAGTATCCGCTGGCTTCATAAACCCCAATGGCCATCGTCGCTATTCCTAATTCACCTTTACTATTAGAACCCTTAGCCACAATACCTTGTGGGAAGTTCTTTATACCATAATGTATTTTACCATCAGGAGTCATTTTAATTCCTTTTATCTCAACACTTTTGGTGTTATTTGTAAATTTATAGAGCACTTTTCCATTATAAGTTTGATATTTCGGATTTATCGTGGGGCGCTCTACCGCTAACATAAATCCTTCTATAATACTTTCCGCCTTGATGAATGTTGCATCATAGTCCCCTTTTACAGGAATTGTCACATATCTCATACCCTCTGGAATCGTAATTTCAACTTCCTTATTTGTACTAACTTCATCGCCAAAATCAACCCGCACAGTTACATCATAAATTGATTCCGGTTGCCACCCTTTTTCTCTATCATACGACGGAACATCTATGCTAACACTCCCCTGTGTTACACGACTGCTTATCCTATTTTCTTCAATATCCCCTTTCTTTTGACCAGGATTATCTGGTTCAATTGTAACACTAGTGCCTACTCTTTGCTCTCCATATCTAAAGTCCAGGGGAAAGCTTCCCGATTCTGTTGCACTCTTAATTGCGTCAAGTTGCTCTAAATCAATAGCTATCTCTTCTTGGCTAACACTTGCACCATCAATCAGGACTTTAGCATTTTCTATCGCTTTTTCCTTTGTTATTTTAGTGGCATCCCCCATTTTAATGGTGAAAGGTTGAGCAGATAATTGCTTGACCTCATTATCAACACTACTTTCCTCTGTAGAGTTACTCTCTTCTTTTAATTTTGGTTTTATATCATTTTTTGTTTCTACACTGGTTTTTGCATTAACTGGAACATCCCAGTTAACACTAGTAACCATAAGTGCAACAACAAACAATGATTTCATAATTTTAAACACATTATTATTCATAATAAAAACACTCCCTTTATCTTTTTTTGATGGATAATACACAATAAGCATATCACGCTAGTATTCTATCACTTATATTTGTAATTAGCAACAAATATCCACGGTTTTTTATTTTTAAACACATTAAAAACATATGTTTTTAGCGCATCCTCCCACCTCGTCAAAGATAATTTTTTATGTTTTGTACAGCGTTACGTCTAATTTAGTTGACTTAAAAAGCCAATTAAATATTACAGAACAAAGTTATTGTTTTTGTTTTTGAAGAAGATTAGAGGTTTTTAATTAAAACCACATAAAATTAACACATAAAAACCACATAAAATTATTGCTGTTATAACACTCCTAAAAAATAGGCTTTACATCATATAAAATAATACTTTTCAGCAGTTAAAAAAAATATTGACACTAACTAATAAAACACACAAAAAACACCATTTTTTTTATCCGAAACGATTTTTATCACAATAGTATCACCTGCGTAATTCTTTCAATTTTTCACTATCAGCAGGTTTTACCTTGAATAGTTAACCATCGCTAAAGTAAATTTCAACTTAAAATGCTCCTTTTTTTTGTAATTTTCCGTTCCAAAATGCCTCTTCGACCATCTTCACTTTTTCCACATTTACCGTGTAAACCAATTCAGCTTACCACTCCATATTTTAGGAAAACTTCAGCCTAAATAAATTCATACTTGCGATAAAATACAACATCAAAATTAACCAACTCAAATCTAAAGCTAGTCCTTTTCACTTCATTATGATTATTCTATTCCCCCAGCGAAACCCAATATCCAAGCTGCCATTTCTGAGTTTCCACGGTCATCTTATTTTCTAGATTATCCCAAAGACGATAAATTCTAAATCCCATTTTACCTGGAGATGTTGCTGTTGATACTATTTTATGCTTAAAAAGAGTATCCCACGAAAAAAGAAAGTACCCTACTTGATTATCTTGCAGACAAAAAATAATTAAAAAATCAGGACTGTTATCACATCCATAAGCGAAATTAGTTTTATCATCTGTTTTTCTTGTCCAAAACGTAACAAATTGACCACTTTTTTTTGGCTTTTGTCTCCCAAGCCTAATTGCATAGCCATGGATAGTCGCCGTTATACTGATCTTTTTCTATTATATCAACACCATTAAAAAACTCTTCAATGAATTTTTCACTAATCTTCATAAAACATTCCCCTTTATTCCCTCGTTCTAGCTAATTATAAAAACAGTATTTGTTAAGAGTCAAAATAGGGAAATCTGCTCAAAATCGAATGATTCCTAAAGAAAAATTTATATAGGTATCCTATTATCACATGCTATTAAAAGATATTCGCGACTTGCTGATGTACATTTCAGCAGAATACACGTTCTTAACACTTTTCTTCTTTGTTTAACATATTAAACAACTAATTTAAAAAAACATCACTGACTTTCTTACCTAACGCTAAAGCAATTTTAATAAGTGTGTCTGTTTTTGTAACTGAAATTCTTCCTGATTCCAGTTCAACAATCGTAGTTCTTGAAATTCCTGATTCTTTAGACAGTTTTTGTTTTTCTTCCTTTATCTTGAACATACTATCACTCCTTTCCATTTGTTCATAAACAAAGTTTAATATAGTATACAATATAGGGAGTAAAGGAGTGTCACTAGATGAAACTAGGAGAAATAATAAAAGAATATCGCGCAAAAAACAACGGTCTATGAAATTCGACACTCGCACGCATCCTATTTATCTTCTCTAGCTAGATGCCAATATAAAAGTATTGTCTGAATGCTTGGGACATGAAAAGATACAAACAACAATTGACCTTTACATACACCTGTACCCTTCTGCTCAAAGGAATCTTGTAAATAAAATTGAAGATAATCTTACAATATTCTTACAACGACAAGAAAAAAATACGCATAACCCCTTTTAAATAAAGGTTTATACGTATTTAAAGCCTTATTCCCACTCAATCGTTGCAGGCGGCTTCGAAGTTATATCATAAACAATTCGATTAACCCCCTTAACTTCATTGACAATCCTAACAGATATCTTCTGTAAAACATCCCAAGGAATCCGTGCAAAGTCTGCAGTCATCCCATCAACTGATGTAATTGCTCTAATCCCTACAGTAAAATCATATGTCCTCTCATCGCCCATTACACCCACACTCTGAATATTAGTCAATACAGTAAAATACTGCCAGATATCTCGGTCCAACCCGGCAAGTGCAATTTCAGCCCGTAAAATAGCATCTGATTCGCGAACAATTTCCAACTTCTGCTCCGTCACATCACCAATAATTCTAATCCCTAATCCAGGGCCCGGAAATGGCTGTCTCCAAACCATATGCTCAGGTAATCCTAATTCAATCCCCAAAGCACGCACTTCATCCTTAAACAGCGTATTAACAGGCTCCAGTAATTTAAACTGCATATCCTTAGGTAGACCACCAACATTATGATGAGACTTAATTGTCTGCGCCGTTGCCGTACCACTTTCAATAATATCAGTATATAAAGTTCCTTGCGCAAGCCACTTAACCTTAGACATCTTCGCACTTTCCGACTCGAACACACGGATAAACTGCTCACCAATAATTTTCCGCTTACGCTCCGGATCACTTACACCCGCTAACGCCTCCAAAAAGCGACTTTTAGCATCAATGCGCAGAATATTCATCTTAAATTTCTCTTGTAACATATCCATAACCGCGTCACCTTCATTTTTACGTAACAAACCATGATCAACAAACATACAAGTCAGCTGATCACCAATTGCTCGATGAATTAAGGCAGCAACAACGCTTGAATCAACGCCACCACTCAAGGCACATAACACCAAATCAGTTCCTACTGTTTTACGAATTGCTGCAATTTGCTCTTCCACAAAACTTTTCATTGTCCAATCGCCCGTAGTCAAACAAACATCAAAAACAAAGTTTCTAAGCATTTGGTCACCATTAACCGTTGGTTTAACCTCTGGATGAAACTGAACACCATAGAAATTACGTGAAGTATCACTCATCATCACAACAGGGCAAGATGCTGTTTTCGCATCCACACTAAACCCTGCTGGTGCCTTAGTAATTGTTACACCATGGCTCATCAACACAAGTTGCTGACTATCCATCCCTAAAACAAGAGGACTTGGCGCAATAATATCAATTTGAGCTTGTCCATATTCACGATGCTCTAGGGCAACAATTGTCCCCCCAAAATGGTGAGCCATCAGCTGCATTCCATAGCAAATACCGAGAACAGGAATCCCTAAATTAAAAATCTCCGGATCACAACGAAAAGCATCCTCATCAGTTACCGTCATCGGCCCCCCCGAAAAAATAATTCCCTTAACATTTCCATGAGCCTTAATTGCTGCTGCACTCATCGTATGAGGTAATAATTCACTAAAAACCCCCATCTCCCGAATACGCCGTGCAATCAATTGATTATACTGACTCCCAAAATCTAAAACTAATATCACTTCACTGTTCATAAACATTTGCCTCTTCTCATATTTTTTTAACTAATACTATCTATTATATCCGAAAATATCAACAATGAAAAGAGCAAATCACCATAACACCTAAAAAAAAAACAGCCCCACTCATCAGTGGAACTAGATTTCTCCTTATTTAAATGTTGCTACCTCATCTACGCTAAGGCGTACTGTTTGATGTGCAGCCTGGATAGCCTTACCAACTGGCAAAATCATAACCGGAATCATTGTCTCATTCAAAGCTAAAATTTTACTAACTTTCGCACTATCAAACCCACTCATTGGCACACTATCATAGCCATGATTTTTAACAACTAACATCATCTGCATTGCTAGTAAACTTGTATCAACTACAGCATTACGTTCAACTAAAACTTTATCGGCCTTTCCATAAAATGCCAACATATTTTCAAGTCCTTTAACCTTAGCATCCGCCGTCATAAACCCAGCAGCAACTGCTAACTCATAAATACTTCCAGCATTCTTATAACCCAAAGTATTAGCAAAAAAAGCAAATACCACAGGTGCATCAGTCACCTGCTTTTGACCATATGATGCCTGTTTTAATTGTTCTTTAATTTCTGGATTCTGCACGACAACCACATGCCATGGCTGTAAATTATTACCTGATGGTGCAGTCAATGCTTCTGCTAACATCGCTTTAATTTCGACCTCACTAATTTTTACTTCACTATCGTAATAGCGTACTGACTTACGACTCTTTAAAACATCTAATAATTCCATACTATCAACCTCTCTTTTTTTTCAACATTTAATTCCTAAAAGATATATTTACCGTGACCCTAATAACAAGGCATCATCATTTAATTGTATTCCACTTGATTTCTGGAATAAACTTAACAGTGTTTGGACCGTTAGCTCCCGCTTTTCCTGATTGCTTACATCGACAACAATTCGACCATTATTGAGCATAATCAAGCGATTCCCGTATTTAATTGCATCTTCCATATTATGTGTAATCATCAACGCAGTCAATTTACGACTTTCAATCACCTCTTGTGTTAGTTTCAAAACAGCAAGACTTGTTTTCGGATCGAGTGCTGCCGTATGTTCATCTAATAATAATAAATCTGGGGTCACAAGCGTTGCCATCAATAATGTTACCGCCTGTCTTTGCCCCCCAGAAAGCAGACCAATTTCTGCTTTTAAGCGGTGTTCTAGCCCCAAGCCTAATGTCCTTAGCTCTTCTTTAAAAACAAGCCGCTCCGCCTTACTAACGCCACCACCTAATCCCTTAGTTTTCCCGCGTTTAACAGCCAGCGCTAGATTTTCCTCAATTGTCAATCTTGTTGCTGTCCCCATGCGCGGATCTTGGAACACCCGCCCAATATACTTCGATCGCCGCCGGACATCCTGATTTGTAACATCATTGCCACTAATAATAACACGCCCATTATCAGGAATAATTGCTCCTGCAATCATATTTAATAACGTCGACTTCCCCGCACCATTACCACCAATAACCGTAACAAATTCTCCCGCTTTAAGTGACAATGAAATCCCCTTAAGCACATGATTCTCATTATTTGTTCCCGGATAAAAAGTTTTATGGACATCTTTTAATTCTAATACCATATTCTGCTCCATAACTAACTAACTCCTTCACTCACTGGTTTAATTTTTTTAGGAAAAAACTTTTCGGAAATTAGCGGTGAACCGAGAGCAATTGTTAAAATCAAAGCCGAAAAGAATTTTAAATCTGAAGGCTCAACACCTAATTCTAATACAAACGCTAAAATCAACCGATAAATAATCGCCCCTAGAATAACCGTTAGCAGACGCTTAACCAAGGTTAAATTCTTAAAGATAACTTCCGCAATAATAATTGAAGCCAAACCAATAACAATCGTCCCAATTCCCATATTTAAATCGGCATAACTATTATTTTGAGCCATCAAAGCACCACTTAAAGCAATCAAGGCATTAGAAATCATATAGCCAATAATTTTCATCAAATCAACATTGATGCCATTTGCCAAACTCATCTCTTCATTATCACCAGTTGCCCGAATAGCCAAACCAAGGGATGTATTAAAGAAAAAATAAAGCACCAAAATAATAATCCCCGTCACAATCAATCCTAATACAAGCACCGTCATATCCCTTGAAATACCAAAAGCATCCAAAAAATCACCCAAACTTGAAACGATCGTCTTATTATTTGTTAATGGCAAATTTCCTTGCCCCATAATTCGTAAATTGACCGTATACAAACCAGTCATCGTCAAAATTCCTGTTAATAATGCTGGAATTTTAAGTTTAGTATGCAACAATCCGGAAACTAATCCCGCAATCGCCCCAACAACCATACCAGCAGATGTTGCTAAAATAGGATTCCACCCCTGTAAACTAATAAGTGCAACACATGTTGCCCCTCCTAGTGGGAATGCCCCTTCTGCTGTCAAATCAGCAATATCTAAAATTCGATACATCAAATAAATACCAATTGCCATCACTGCCCAAAGCAATCCTTGTGAGCTCGATGACAAAACAATTGCAAAGATATCTTCCATCGTTTCTAATTCCTCCTGTCTCTTATTTCCCTAAATTTTAATGGTCGCTGGATTGATACCCAAAACCTTAGCCATCTCTTCATTCACATATAACGTTAAATCCTTTGCTGTTTCAATTGGCAGCTCCCTTGGCTTTTTATTATCCTTGATTATTGCAACTGCCTGTTTAGCCGTTTGTCGCCCTAAAAGATCATAATTGATGCCAAATGTTGCAAGTCCACCAGCCATGGCATCTTCAACAGCACCCGTTACAACAACTGTCTTACTCTTCTCAACAATGTTTTTAACAGTAGCCATACTTGCAGCAAGGGTATTATCGGTTGGAATATACAAAGCATCCACCTGTTTTACCAAGCTTTCAGTCACCTGCTGAACATCATTAGTCGACGTAACTGTCAACTCAACTGTCTCAATGCCCAAACTTGCAAGCTTTGTTTTAGCTTGTGTTGCTTGAATTTTCGAATTGGTCTCACTCGAATTATACATAATTCCAACCTTCTTCGCATCTGGTTTAATTGAATACAATAATTCTATTTGTTTATCAACCGGTGCTAAATCACTTGTTCCCGTAATATTCTCTGCTATTGTTAAACCAGCATCCACCGGATCTGTAACAGCCGTAATAACAATTGGTTTTGTCTTCGTCACATTAGCTAACGCCTGAGCTGCAGGTGTAGCAATCCCAAAAAGCAAATCACTCTTCTTGACTAACTTCTCACTCATACTCTTCAAATTAGCCGCATCACCTTGAGCATTTTGATAATCCACCGTCAAATTAACACCCTCAACATAACCCAACCGCGCCATTTCATCGATAAAACCTTTGCGCGCAGCATCAAGTGAGCCATGCTCAGCAATCTGCAAAATACCAATTTTAGTGCCCTCTATGCCCGTCGTTTTACCACCACAGGCAGCAACCACCAAACAAAAAACCATAACCCCGGCCAACTTACCAATCCATTTCAACTTTTTCACGTCTATTTTCTTCCTTTCAGCAACTATCTTTGCATATGTGGTTACTAACCCAACTAATATTTATTTTAATCATCCACTTAATACCTCTTTATATCATAATGTTTTTACAAGAACTTGTCAATAAAAAAAAGGCGCCAGCTCCTCTGAGCGTGACGACCTTTCATCTATATTTACATAATAGCGATATTTTATAAAACTTTATCTAATCGAACAACTGTGAATACAAAATTAAATTACAAGGTTCGTTACTATGGCTAATTTTTGGTTCGATAATTTCGGATATTCAATAGAAATCATTGCATTATAATCTTAATGCGACTAACTTGGAATTATGAACCCAAACCTGCTGTATCTCACATCGAGTTTCCGGCATAGGCACCAACCCTTTCTTTTGTGAATTAAAGAAAGCATCTCTTTACATATAATCCCCGGGAAGAGAATTATCTTTCCTTGATTACATTATACCACTTTTGTAAGCGGATACAACATTTTTATGCATTTTTTTTATTATTAAAAAAAAGAGACTAGATTACTCTAGTCCCAGACGTTAATTATTTTACGATTTCAATAACTGAACCCGCACCTACTGTACGTCCACCTTCACGAATTGAGAACTTAGTTCCTAATTCTACTGCGATTGGTGAAATTAATTCAATTGTCATTTCAACGTTATCTCCTGGCATAACCATTTCTGTTCCGCCTTCTAATTGTACAACACCTGTTACATCAGTTGTACGGAAATAGAATTGTGGACGATAGTTATTAAGGAATGGTGTATGACGACCACCTTCATCTTTACTCAAGACATAAACTTGAGCACGAATCAATGTATGTGGTGTAATTGAACCTGGTTTAGCTAAAACTTGTCCACGTTCGATATCGTCACGTGCAACTCCACGTAATAATGCTCCAACATTTTCTCCAGCTTCTGCATAATCAAGTTGTTTACGGAACATTTCAAGACCTGTTACTACTGTTGAATGAGTATCTTTTACTCCAACAATTTCAACAGTATCATTTACTTTTACTGCTCCACGTTCAACACGGCCTGTTGCTACAGTTCCACGTCCAGTAATTGAGAAAACATCCTCAACTGGTAACATGAACGCTTTATCAACGTCACGAGTTGGCGTTGGAATATAGGCATCAACTGCTGCCATTAATTCATGAATTTTAGCTTCGTATTCTTCAACACCTTCAAGTGCTTTTAATGCTGATCCTTGGATAACTGGTGTGTCATCACCTGGGAATTCATAGGCATTTAATAAATCACGAATTTCCATTTCAACTAATTCAAGTAATTCTTCATCATCTACAACATCACATTTGTTCATGAATACTAAGATAAATGGAACCCCTACTTGACGTGAAAGCAAGATATGCTCACGCGTTTGTGGCATTGGGCCATCTGCTGCTGAAACCACTAAGATTGCGCCATCCATTTGTGCAGCTCCTGTGATCATGTTTTTAACGTAATCCGCATGTCCTGGACAGTCAACGTGTGCATAGTGACGCGCTTCTGTTTCATACTCAACATGTGATGTATTAATTGTAATCCCACGTTGTTTTTCTTCTACTGTACCATCGATTTGGTCATAGGCACGAGCTTCTGCTCCCCCTACTTTTGCAAGCACTGTTGTGATTGCTGCTGTTAATGTTGTTTTACCGTGATCGACGTGACCAATTGTTCCTATATTAACATGTGGTTTCGTACGGTCAAATTTTACTTTAGCCATTATAATTTCCTCCTAAATTTTTATTACTCTATATTTTGTACTTCATTTCATATTTTACAACTATTAGCCAAAAATTTCAACTAATTTAGGTTAAAATATTACTTTTTGATAAGTTCTTGCGCTTATCCCTGTCTTTTTCTGACAATTTCTTCTGATAGTGACTTTGGTAGCTCTTCATAATGATCAAATGACATTGTTGAAGTTCCGCGTCCTTGTGTCATCGAACGTAAATCAGTTGTATAACCGAACATCTCTGAAAGTGGAACCATTGCGTTAATTGTTAAGGCATTTCCACGTGATTGTGTTCCCTCTAAGCGTCCACGGCGTCCTGGAATATCTCCCATTACGTCTCCCATGTACTCTTCAGGAATTTCAACTTCGACTTTCATGATTGGTTCAAGTAATATTGCTTTACATTTTTTAACTGCTTCTTTAAGTGCAAGCGATGCTGCAATTTCAAAAGCCATTTGTGATGAATCGACATCATGGTAAGATCCGTCAAATAAAGTTGCTTTAATATCAACCATTGGGAACCCGGCGATAACACCATTTTTCATTGAGTTAACAAGTCCTTTTTGTACTGAAGGAATAAATTCACGAGGAATAACCCCACCAATTACACCATCAACGAATTCAAATCCGCCACCTTCGTTTTGTGGTTCGAATTTAATCCAAACATGTCCAAATTGTCCACGTCCACCTGATTGACGAACAAATTTACCTTCAACCTCTGCTGCTTCTTTAATTGTTTCACGGTATGAAACTTGAGGAGCACCAACTGTTGCTTCGACTTTAAATTCACGCTTCATCCGGTCAACGATAATTTCAAGGTGCAATTCTCCCATTCCTGAGATAATTGTTTGCCCTGTCTCTTTATCACTTTCCGCACGGAAAGATGGATCTTCTTCCGAAAGTTTTGATAATGCAAGTCCCATTTTATCTTGGTCACCTTTTGAATTTGGTTCAATGGCAACTGAGATAACTGGCTCAGGAAAGTTGATTGTCTCTAATACGATTGGATGCTTATCATCACATAACGTATCACCGGTTGTCGTATCTTTTAAGCCAACAGCTGCTGCAATATCGCCTGAATAAACCATATCGATTTCTTCTCTTGAGTTTGCATGCATTTGCAGGATACGTCCAATACGCTCTTTTTTATCTTTTGTTGCATTTAACACATATGAACCTGAGTTTAATGTCCCAGAATACACACGGAAAAATGATAGACGACCAACAAATGGATCAGTCATTACTTTAAAGGCAAGTGATGAAAACGGTGCTTCGTCGCTTGCTGGTCTTTCAGATTCTTCACCATTTGGTAAAATACCTTTGATTGGTGGAATATCTGTTGGAGCTGGCAAATAACTGATAACGGCATCCAAAACTAATTGAACTCCCTTATTTTTATAAGCTGATCCACATAAAACCGGATAAAATTCTGCTGTTAATGTTGCTTTACGAATACCCTCTTTAATTTCAGCTACTGTTAATTCTTCACCTTCAAGATATTTATTCATTAATTCATCATCATAATTAACAACCGCTTCAACCAATGCTTCACGCATCATTGTTGCTTCGTCTAAATAATCAGCTGGAATTTCTGCTACTTCGATATCTGTTCCCAATTCATTATGGAAAATATGTGCTTTCATTTCAACAAGATCGATAATTCCGACCATTGCATCTTCAGCACCCATATTTAATTGAATTGCTACTGCATCAGCAGCTAAACGCTTATGTAATGTTTCAATTGATGCTTTAAAATCAGCACCTACTGAATCCATTTTATTAACGAATACAATTCTTGGTACACCATAACGAGTTGCTTGTCTCCATACTGTTTCTGTTTGTGGTTGAACCCCACTTTTTGCATCTAGTACAGTTACCGCACCATCTAATACACGCAAAGAACGCTCAACTTCAATTGTGAAGTCAACATGCCCCGGAGTATCGATGATATTGATTCGATGGCCATCCCATTCAGCAGTTGTTGCAGCTGATGTGATTGTGATACCACGTTCTTGTTCTTGTGCCATCCAGTCCATTGTTGAAGCGCCATCATGCGTTTCTCCAATTTTGTGTACACGTCCAGTATAGTATAAAATACGCTCTGTTGTCGTCGTTTTACCCGCATCAATATGCGCCATGATACCAATATTTCTTGTTCTCTCTAAAGGAAACTTACGAGCCATTGTTACAACTCCTTTCTAATTTTTTATTGTCTTTATAGTATGCTTTGTGCTAGGCACAAAACAGATTACCAACGGTAATGAGCGAATGCTTTATTTGCCTCAGCCATTTTATGCGTATCTTCACGCTTTTTAACTGATGCTCCTTGTGAATTTGCTGCATCAACGATTTCATTAGCAAGACGTTGTTCCATTGTTTTCTCATTACGAAGGCGTGAATAATTTACAAGCCATCTTAATCCTAATGTAACTTTTCGCTCTGCTGAGACTTCGATTGGAACTTGATAGTTTGCCCCACCTACACGGCGTGATTTAACTTCAAGGATTGGTTCGATGTTTTCCATTGCTTGTTCGAAAACTTCTAATGGATCTTTTCCTGTTTTTTCTTTTACGAGTTCAAACGCATTATATAAAATTGTTTGTGATGTTCCTCGCTTTCCACCTAGCATCATCTTATTAATTAATCTTGTAACTAATTTTGAATGATACATTGGATCTGGTAATACATCGCGCTTTGCGACTGCTCCTTTACGTGGCATATCCATCTCTCCTTTCATATTTTCTAATTTATTTTAATTATTTCTTTGCTCTTTTTGCTCCGTATTTCGAACGACTTTGTTTACGGTTAGCAACTCCAGCAGTATCTAATGTACCACGGACAATTTTATAACGTACCCCAGATAAATCCTTCACACGTCCTCCACGGATAAGCACAACACTATGTTCTTGTAAGTTGTGACCTTCTCCAGGAATGTATGCAGTTACTTCTGCTCCATTTGATAAACGAACACGGGCATACTTACGTAGGGCCGAGTTTGGCTTTCTTGGTGCCATCGTACCAACACGCGTACATACCCCACGTTTTTGTGGAGAATCAAGTGAAGTTAGCTCCTTTTTCAAAGAGTTAAGACCCACACTTAAAGCTGGCGTTTTTGATTTTACAGTTTTTGACTTACGTCCTTTACGAACTAATTGGTTCATAGTAGGCATTTGTTTTCCTCCTTTCATTTTTTAAAAAAATCATTTCCACTTGTCCAGGTGTGTCAACACCCTTCGCAGAAATCCTTTAATAGTATACCATTATTTAGTTAAGTAGTCAATAACAATCGCTGGATTTTTTTCAAGAAAAAAGCTGCATTTCTGCAACTTTTCTACTGTTCAATTATTGAAATCCAAGTTTTCTTTTTACTACAAGAGCCACAGCTCCTAATAACAATGTGCTTCCACCTAGGACACTTGCTTCCATGATGTTTTCACCTGTTGCTGGTAAAGTCGCAGCTGTATGTCTTCCAGCTGGCACGGTAATTACTGCCCCACTTGTGAATTTGTAAGCTTGTATAACAGAAAATTTAAGTTCTTGGTTACCGTCTCTTAGCGTTGTTTGTTTCTGCTCTCCTAACATTGTCGTTGTCACATCACTTGTTTGGCTTGCAAACGCTTCTAGGCTCATGTTTTTCAAATCTGGCATCGGTGGTTCTTCAGCATCACCAGCATTGAATGTCATCGCCACTCTTGAACCCTCTGCTAACCCTCTAAAGTATATTTTATTGTCATGGTATTCTCCATCAGCACTTATTTGAGACGGAGCCACCAATTCCCCATTTAAATCTTTCACATTATTTTCAATGTAAATATCTGCTGCTGGTAATTTTGCTTCATAATAAATTTTTTGATATTCCGCTATTACATTACGAACGTCTTTTAGCGGACTAATATCAACGATACCATTTCCATTAATATATACCTCACTTAAATTTTCCATTCCTCTTAACGGTTCAATATCAGCGATTTTATTGTGCCCTAGACTTAGTATTGAAAGCTGTTTCAGTGTTGTAACCGGTGTAATATCGACGATTTCATTTCCTCCCAAGACCAAAATGTTAATATTAGATAAAAATTCTAACCCTGTAATATCTGAAAGTTCTGTCCCCTCTATAGTAAGATACTCTAGTTTTGAAAGTCCCTTCAAAAAGTTCAAGTCTTTAATTGGGATTACCTTTTGGTTTTTACCATCTATTATAGCTAATTTTTCTAGGTTTTTCAATGTTGAAATTGCTTCCGGATTACTAATTGGGGCTGAGATGTATAAAGAATACAGAGCTTTCAATTCTGAAAAATCTGGCAATATTGTTAATTCATCATCCCAAATCATCAAAACTTGTATTTTTGCAAGTGATAATAGGGGCGCATAATCTATACTTCCTCTAGTCGCGTTCGCAAATACAAGTTGATCCAAGTTTGCTATTTTACCAATAGGCGATATATCAGTAACTCTTGTATCCCGTACGCTAAGGTTAGTTAAGTTTCTTAATTTTTCTAGCCCTTCTAAGGATGTTACCTTTTTATTCCAAATACTGAGCAATTCAATCCTTCCTAACTCACCCTCTGAAATTTCTGTCGTTAACCCGATTTTCAGCTCTTGACTAATGATTTCTGCTAGAGCTGCATCCGGAAACATCTCCGATATCGTTTTTAGCTCTGGCAGCGGATCAATTTCCTCATTATTTGTTGTTGTCTCTTCATTATTTGTTGTTGTCTCATTATTTGTTGTTGTCTCATTATTTACTGTTGACTCTTCATTATTTGTTGTTGTCTCATTATTTACTGTTGACTCTTCATTATTTGTTGTTGTCTCTTCATTATTTGTTGTTGTCTCTGCATTTAAGCTAACCGACAATACCGGTAATACAAAACTACCTAATAAGAGCGCTCCGCCTAGAATAACTTTCATGACTTTCATTATTTTTCCTCTTTCCTTATTTAAATTACATAATAATATAATATAATTTAATACCAAAAAAGTCAACAAAAAAAGAACAACGGTTCATATTTTTTCGCCTGTTTTATCTTCACCCTAAAAAAAAGAAGTTCACACTAATGTGCCATCTTCTTTAATGCTTCAAATGCTGCTAACTGCTCGGCCTCTTTCTTCGTTCGACCAATTCCTTGCCCATAGGAAATACTATCAACATATACACCAACTTCATAGGTCCGATTATGCGGTGGTCCATCTTCCCTTAATACCTCATACATAATTTTCTTTGTTGGGTCAACTTGAACATACTCTTGAAACTGACTCTTATAGTCCGTAACATTTTCTAATCTATCCTCTTTGAAAATTGGTATAATAATTGAAATTAACACCGATTTTGCTTTTTCAAAACCATGTGTAATGAAAATTGCACCAATAAACGCTTCAAAAGCATCTGCAATAATTGCAGCCCGCTTTCGACCGCCGGTTTTCTCCTCGCCTTTTCCTAAAAAGATGAACTGCGCTAAATCAATTGAAGCAGCATAAACAATCAGCGCCTCTTCGCGCACTAATTGTGCCCGCTTTTTGGTTAGTTCGCCCTCTGGTTTATCCGGGTATTTTTCATATAAATATTCAGCAATAATCAAATTCAAAACCCCATCGCCCAAGAACTCTAATCGCTCATTACTTTGGTGTGTCCCTTTAACCTCATTTACATAAGAACTATGAAAAAAAGCTGCCTCAATCATTGCCTTTTCCATTGAATTAAGATTAAAACGCTTAATTAATTCTGATATATGTCTTACTTTATCCATTTATTTGTCATCTCCTTGATTTGGCAACTGCGTAACCAATGCCTCATTGATATTTCCCACAAGGTCTTTTTCTAAAAAAACAACAGCCATTCTTATTGCCGATGAAAATTGCGCTACATTAGTTGACCCATGCGCTTTAACAACAGGTGATTTTATCCCCGCCAAAACTGCACCACCAATACTTTCATAGTCAAGTGTTGCTTTCAATTCTTTTAACGCTGGTTTAATTAGTAAGCCACCCATTTTTGTACTGAAATTTTTCATTATTTCCTGTTTTAATACCTGGCTGATCACTTTTTGCATACCTTCATAGGATTTTAAGGCAATATTTCCCGAAAAGCCATCAGCAACAATTGCATCAGCATGGCCATCCATAATATAACGCGGTTCAATATTTCCCACAAAATTAATTGTCTGGTTGTCTTTTAACAATTTATGGGTATCAATATAGAGCTGCGTTCCCTTTTTTTCTTCTTCACCGATATTTAATAGACCTATTCGCGGGTTTTTGACATTCAACATTATCTTGGCAATCTCTGATTCAATAACTGCTGTTTGTTCTAATATTTCAGGTGTTGGATCGACAACTGCACCTAAATCACCAAAGACAAAAAACTGCCCTTTTACACTTGATGGAAATAACGTCGCTAATGCTGGTCTTTTTACGCCACTTATTCTGCCCAACATAAATAGTGCAGATGTAATATACGCTCCCGTATTACCCGATGAAACCACCGCATCACAACGACCATCTTTAACAGCAGCAATTGCTTGAATCATGCTTGTATTTTTCTTTGTTCGATAGGCAGTTGCTGCATTGTCAGTTCCCTTGATGGCAGCTTCTGTATAAACATAGCTTAAGCGCTCATGCTTAAAATCAAATTTATCGATAGCTTCTTTTAAACCAAATGCTACAATGTTAATCTTTGTTAACTTTTCTAGCGCTATCTGAATCCCTAACATTTCTGAGTTTGGGGCATCATCACTCCCCATAACATCGACGGCAATTGTATACATTTTTACTCCCTCTTTCTCTTTTTGACAATGGCAGTTTTTTTTTACAGTAATATTATAACATAAAATTTTATTAGTCTAAAAACTCTTTATTCTGTTTCTGCTTACTTTCAATATATTTCTTAATTTTTGGGTGATTATCTTCTGTACTCTGGTTTATCTCATTAAGCGTCGCTAGCGCATCACCTTTAGCTACGGTTAGCACATTAATATCTTCTATCAAATCCAACACCCTAAACGTTGGCACACCACTTTGCTTCAATCCAAAAAAATCACCCGGTCCCCTCAGTTTAAGATCTTCCTGCGCTAAATAAAATCCATCCTGTGATTTCACTAGCAGCGTTAGGCGCTTATTTTTATGATCACTTACAAGCAAACACGTTGATGGCAGACTGCTCCGTCCCACCCGGCCACGTAATTGATGGAGTTGTGATAAGCCAAATTGCTGGGCATCATAAATAATCATCAATGTTGCACTGTCCACATGGACACCGACTTCAACAACAGTTGTTGCCACAAGTACATCAATTAGCCTATCCGAAAAATTCGTAATTACTTCTTGTTTTTGCTCGTTTTTTTGTTTACCATGCAGCATTTCAATTTTATAGTTGCCCGGTAAATCTTTTGCTAGACTTTCAAATACCGCTGTTAGATTTCCCAGTTCTAGTATTTCTGAGGCTTCAATTAGTGGACAAACAACATAAACTTGTTCCTTGCGTTCAACAGTTTGAATAATCGTCTGCAAAACATTTTCCCAATGCTTTTTTTGGACGATTCTCGTGGTAATTTCTACTCGTCCAGCTGGCAATTCATCAATTGTTGAGACATCTAAATCACCAAAAACACTCATTGCCAGCGTCCGCGGAATCGGTGTTGCTGTCATATAAAGGATATCTACACTTGCTCCTTTTTTGCGTAGCTTTTTGCGTTGCTCTACACCAAAACGCTGCTGCTCATCAATTATTGCAAGTCCTAGATTCTTAAAGTCGACATCCTCTTCTAATAAGGCATGTGTCCCAATAATTAAATCAATCTCCTGATTTTTAAGCTCCTCCAATAGCAAATCGCGCTGTTTTTTAGCCGTTTGCGAACGTAAGAATGCTACTTTTACACCTAGTATAGCAAGTAATTCATTCGTGTTAGTAAAATGCTGCTGCGCTAAAATTGTTGTTGGTGCCAAAAAGGCAACTTGGTAACCAGCTTTTATTTGGAGGTAAGCTGCTATTAGCGCAACAACAGTCTTGCCACTACCAACGTCCCCTTGCACCAAGCGGTGCATCACAAATTCACTTTTAAAATCAGCAACCATTTCCGCGATTACTTTTAATTGTGCAGCAGTCAACTCGAAGGGGAGCATTTCTTGCAGTTGGGTTAGGAAAATCAGCTTAATTTCCTTAACAACCGGTTTTTCAACTCTTTGAAAAAATTGCTTGCGCATCAGTAAATTTAATTGGAATATATAGGCCTCTTCATATTTAAAATAGCGAATTGCCTGCTTTTTGTCCTCATCACTTTGAGGGAAATGCATCTTTTTAAAAGCTTCTTTTCGGGCAATCAACTGATACTTTTGATGGTATAAGTCAGGAACAAAATTTGCTAAATCAACAACTTCTAAGCACCAAGTTAAATACTCCCTAAATTTTGGTTGCCGCATCCCTTTAAGCAATGCATAAGCACTTTCTGTTCCAATTGCATCTAAGTCATTATAGTAGACCTTCGAAACAATCCAATTCTGCTTAGAGCATTTTGCGATAATAACAATTTCCATGTCCAGTACGAGTGTTTTTTGGAGAAAAGTTTGATTAAAACAAATTAATGGTAACTCAACGCCATCAGTTGCTATTTTAAAGCGAACAAAGCTTGTCCGCCCCTTGCGAAAAATTGAAGGAATTGTTGCAACCGTCCCCGCAAAAACACCTTCCACAGCACCCGGTAAATAAGGCTTTACTTCAATAAATTGGACGCTTTTGGGAAAGTGGTAGAGTGCTTTAATTGGTGTTGTTAAACCTAGTTCACTTAACTGCATTTTATACTTAGGTGTTAGTAGCTTTGTTTGCTCCATTTATTGGCATCTCCTCTGCTTTAACAAAATAAGTAGAACTAGCATAATGCTATTCCTACTTATTTTCTTGGATTATTCAACCGCAACAAGATAAAAGTATACCTGCTGCTCACCTTTAATGTATTCAACTTCAACATCAGGATAAGTCGCTGCCAAGAAATCTTCAATGTGCTCTTTTGTCTCCTGCTCTACGCCTAAACCTTCAATTAATGTAATAATTTCAGCATCTTCATCAATCATTTTCTCTAGTAAAATTTTTGTTGCTAATTCCAATGATGTTTCCGATGCAACAATCTCTTTTCCGGTAATTGATAAATAGGAACCTTCCGTAATTTTAGTTCCATTTAATGTTGTATCCCTAACCGCTGTTGTGACTTCGCCTGATTTAACATACTTCATCGCATTTACCATTGCAACTTTATTTTCCTGTACCGTTTTAATACCATTAAAAGCAATTGCTGCTGCAAGTCCTTGAGGAATTGTCGTACTTGGAACAATTTCAACTTTCTTGTCGGTTAAGCTTTTTACTTGTTCGGCTGCTAAAATTATATTCCCATTATTAGGCAATATAATATATGCTTCTGCCTCCAACGCTTCCAATGCATTTAATAAATCCTGTGTTGAAGGATTAGATGTTTGCCCTCCATCAACAATTGCATGGGCTCCCAAATCACTAAAGGCGTGTTCTACACCTTTTCCCGAAGCTACAGCTATTAAAGCAACCTCTAACTTCTCTTGCTTTTGTCCTGCTAGTGTTGCTGTCATTGTTTCATTTTTATCCTGGCGATCTGTAACTTGCTCTTGCATATTTTCAGCTTTAATCCACAGAAATTCACCCAAATGGGCGTAATCTTTAAACACGGAAAGTGGCACTTCTGTATGAATATGAACTTTCATAATATCTTCATCATGCACCAATACCAGCGATTGTCCTGCCTCTGCTAGCTGCCCTCTAATTGTATCTTCGGCAAATTGATCCGGATTATCTAAGCGAATAATAAATTCGGTACAAAAGCCAAATTCATCTTCTCCATGCACATCATCAAAATCAAATGATTTCAAATCTAGTTTTACAGCTGCCTTAACGACTAAATCAGTTGGTGTAACACCCTTTAATTCCATTAGCATTCCTTCAAACAATGTAAGCAACCCCTGACCACCACTATCAACAGCACCGACTTCTTTTAAAATTGGTAGTAAATCTGGTGTTCCATCTAATGATTTCTGTGCTGCTTCAATTACCTTTTCCAGAAAGGGAATAAACCGCTTCTCTTCAATTGCAATAATAATTGCTGCTTCTGCTGTTTGGCGAATTACCGTTAAAATCGTTCCCTCTACTGGTTTCATCACTGAGCGATATGAAACATCAGACCCTGCTTGGAGGCTTTGGGCAAAATCCTGCGTTGTCATGACTTTCTTTCCTTCTAGTACTTGACTAATCCCGCGCCAAATTTGCGATAAAATAACACCTGAATTGCCGCGTGCCCCTAAAAGCATGCCGCGACTTAATTTTTTCATCATTTTACCAATTTCTTCATCTTCCACTGGGGAGATTGCATCAACTGCTGCTTTAATTGTTAGATTCATGTTGGTCCCCGTGTCCCCATCTGGTACCGGAAAAACATTCAGGGAATTAATAAATTCAACATTGTTTTCAAAATAAGTTGCGCTTACCGTAAACATTCTTTTTAGCACCTGGCCGTTTATTGTTTCAATTGTCATTTTCATTTACACCTCTTATTATAATTATCTTTGGACATCTTGAATAAACACATTTACACTTCCTAGCGTAATATTTAATGTTTTCTCTAAATCATATTTAACTTTCTTTTGAATCTCGTGCACAACTTCTGATACGCGAATACCATAGCTTATAATAACAAATAAATCAATGTGTAGTACATTATTTTCCACGCGAACAGCAATTCCCTTTTGATAATTATCTTGCCCTAAAAGCTCCGCTAATCCATCACGAAAAAATTGTTGAGATGCCATTCCCACGACACCATAACATTCTGTTGCTGCAGCACCAGCAAGTGTTTTAAGTACTTCTTCATAGACTTCTATACTCCCTAAATTATTACCTACTTTTATATTCATAGTGCATCTCTCCTTTATTACCTTAACTAATTAGCTTTAATTTAACCACTCTATTTTACCATAACACCAAGTCAATGGCAACAATTACATGTGTTTGTCTCTTTTTCGAGTAACACGTATATGATAATGTCTTAAGTGTTCGTACATAATAATGTCCTCAATCCAGTTCCCCCTAGGGGGAAATTTTTTAAAAAAATGCTTTTCTCTCCATTTCCGTGTATACTGAAAACTAAGGAGTTGAAATGA
>JBOFTV010000062.1:0-29703 GCA_051652245.1 Culicoidibacterales bacterium
CCATTTGGGCAAAGTGAATTCTCCCGATTTAATTCCACCACTTTCTCATTATAGCCAGAACTTGAGCCGCTGTAAATAGCATTTAGCAATAATGTAAATTAGCGAAAAACTTTGATTTTTTTGCGAAAGAATAAGAGAAGAGGGAGTATTTACTTTGTTACTAACTTCTTTCTAGCTGCCCCTCGCCTCTTCAAAACACAGTATATTTTTCAAGTCCTCACCCTTCCGTCTTTGTCGACATCATCAGCTATATCAAAGGTAACACTCTTAATTCAATCAATAGCTTCCCATTACAATTCCATATTTAACTGCTTGGATCATTTTGGACATCATAAAAAAAAGTATTAGCAAAATTTACACCTAGCTGATCATAGACACATTTAACCTCCTCAACTTTACTATAACCAGGTAGATGGCATATTTAGTTGCGTATATAATGATTTTTCCACAGCTGGCCTTTCTAAAGCTACAACACAATAGTAACCTTTTAATTAGGACTGATTGATTGTATTCACTGTTAATTTTGACATTTAAAAAGGCACCCCCGTTATTTCCTAATAACGGGGGCCCTCAGCTTTACCATGCTTTTATATGATAATTCATTCAAACTTTGACGATAAAATAGCATTAGCAAGCACTTTATCAAATTCACGAATATCGATTGCTTTATTAAGATTAATTTTAATATTCCCTGTTTTTGTCCAAAGTTCGACTTCGGAATTCAAATCAAATACCTTTCCGCCATTTTCTGTTGACCACATCGTAATACTAGAATACGGCAGTGAATATATTTCAATTTTTTTCCCCGTTATCCCCTGGGCATCCCTTACAATTAATCGCTTATTTGTAAATAGTGCAACATCGCGAATCGTTTGGTAGGCACATAGCGCTTCTTCTCCTGCAATTAACATTGTTGAAACTTCGGCTGGGATATTACACGCTTTTGAAAATGTCCATGTTAACGTTGATACTAATTCTGCCATCTAGATTCATCCCCTTTTTTAAAATTTTAATGATTTTATTCTCTTTCAGTATACACTATTCCCTCCAATAATGAAAGGTCTAACATTACTGGATGAATTGGGCTTAGGTCTACTTTAATGAGAGGGTCAGGTTACTTTTATTCTTCCCAATCTAATATTCGGAGAATTTCTGAACGATATGTTTTAGCCATTCCACCATAAATCGATTGTATTTGATTTCCTACTTCAGCAATTCCTCTTGCACCTAAGACTTTTGTGATGATTTCCCGGTCGACAAGCTCTTTATTTTTCACATTAATTCTTAAGCGGGTAATACATGCGTCTACTTCTTCTATATTCGCTACCCCTCCATGCGCTTCAATTAAAGAAATAGCAATTGTTTCTTTTGACAATTTTGGCATCTCATTTTTGTTGGTAGCATCTTCATTTATAAGATTGTATTTTTCTCTTGCTTCTTTTTTACTAACTAGCCTTACTTCATCCGCTCCATCTCGACCTGGAGTTTTAAAATCAAACTTTCTAATTAAAAAGGTAAATAAAAAATAATATATCAAAAAGAAGATTGGCCCGATAATTAATATTCCCTGCCAGTTGGTTTTATCAGAATTTAAAACATTATATAATATAAAATTTATTAGCCCTGCTCCTTGAATTGATATGGCAATTGTATTTGTTAAATACATTGTCACAAATGCTAATCCAGTAATAATTGCATGTGTTATATAGAGCATTGGTGCAACAAATAAAAAGGTGAATTCCAGTGGCTCAGTAATTCCTGTAAGTACCGATGCAAGTACAGCACCAATTAACATCCCGCGAACTTCTTTTTTCTTTTCTGGTTTTGCTGTGGTATAAATAGCAAGCGCTGCTCCTGATAGTCCAAATATTTTCGTGACAAATTGACCTGAATAAAACTTAATCATATCAGCAGTGAAGACAAATTCATCACATGCTAGCCCTGCTGAAAACATATTGGCCCATCCAGCATACTGCTCGCCGCATATTTGTGCAGTCCCTCCTAGTTCGGTAAAACGTAGCATCGCATTCAAGCCATGATGCAAGCCGAATGGAATAAGTAGCCTTTCAATTGCACCATAAAAGAAACTTCCAAATGCACCTAGGCTAGAAAGGAACATCGACAAACTTGTTATCCCTTGTGCCACAAACGGCCAAACAAATGCTGCAATAATTGCGGCAGCAGATGCATATATTATTGAAATAAAGGGTACCATTCGCGGACCTTCAAAAAATGATAATACCTCCGGTAATTTCTTATCCATAAAAAATGCTGTTGCATGTGAGGCGATCATCGCAATAATAATTGAACCAAATACATTTATATCAAAGACTTGTTTTCCTAGAACAAACTTTTGCCCACTTTGAGCCATTAAATCGGCATCTACTAATAGCCCCCGAAAACTCAATACATAGCTAAGTACATATGTAAATGCTGCAAAGCCAACAATTGCTGCTAGCGCTGCTGTTCCTTTATCCTTTTTGGATAGCCCCACTGCAAGTCCAACCGCAATGATCATTGGTAAATTGTCAAAAACAGACCTCCCAATTTGTTGAAATAGGCCAATAACGAAGACTACTGCTGGATTAGCTAGAAATGGTAGCACTTCTTTAATTGTTGTTGTTGATAGTCCACTTCCTAAACCTAATAAAATACCCACTAGTGGTAAAATTGAGACCGGAACTAGAAAGGCTCTCCCGAAATGTTCAATTTTTCCTAAGATAATTTTTGTTTTACTCATATCTCTTCTCTTCTTTCTTCTATTAACTCTTTACAGATAGCTTGAGCGGTAGTTTGTACAATTTCAATGTGGGGGTGCTGTTTTATTGCTGCTTCTAATTTTGTGTTTCCATTTGCTATAAGATATCCCTTCGTACTAGAAATAAGCATTCCTAGATCGTTTTCACTGTCTCCTATTGCAATGATTTTTGTTCCTCTAGCAAACATCATTTTCATTGCATATTCCTTTGTGATATCTTTTTCAACAATTTCAATTGCTCTATTTTCAATAATGGTTAGTTCCAATTTATTAGGAAATCGCCCCCTAATTTTATGAGCAATCATTTGCAGTTCCTGAGTATTATCAAAGTGCCGAACAACTATTTTATAGGCTTCTATTTCAGCAATTTTTGCTTTTTCTGTTAGAATGATTTGCTTTGTTCCTAGTGGAACCTTCACAATACTTGCTCCTTTTACTGATGAAAATGTCCTTGTTATGTTATCCTGAATCTCAAATCCGATATTTTCTTCCCACAAAAAGACGGCCAGTTCTTGTAATAATTTAACAGAATTAATGCTATAAGTTGAAGTCAGCATGCCATTAAACGAAATATAGTGTTTTATGGCGATATCATATTTTTCGATTATGTATTTAATTTCACTTTCACTTCTTCCAGTGCAAATACCTATTTGATGTCCTTGAGCAACTACTTTTTTTAGTATCTTGATTGCTTCTTCTGCTGGTTTTAGTTCGGGCTTTATCAACAATGTTCCATCTAAATCAATTAAAAAGGTTTTCACATTCAGTTTCTCCCTTCATAACAATAATTTCATAAGGTTCCCATTCAGTTACACGCTCATTTGATTTTAAAATATATGCAGATGCTGCTATTATTTTAGGTGTCGCTCCAACATTTACAAGAATACATAGAGACTCCTTGTTATACTTGTACCTATACCCAATGTACTGCGGTGTTTCAATAAATGTTAATACCCCTGAAAAAAGATAGTTTTGGTATTTTTTTCGGAGGCTTAGGCTAAATTGATATAATTTATAATAATTATTCTCGTCGTAACTTGTGAAATTAACAGGAAATCTTGCATTTTCTCGGCCAAATAGTTGGATATCTTTAAAAACCATATCTTCCGACTCGTTTTGAATCCTTTTATGATATATTTCCTGACTCCTTATATCATTATACTCAGCTATTGTCGGAAATTTTGCATTTTCAACACCTAATTCATCGCCAAAATAGACAATTGGAATCGCCTTGAATAACAATATATATACAGCCAATGCTTTCGCAATATTTTCATCGTATTTATTACCTCTCTGATATCTTGAAGCTAGGCGTGGTAAGTCATGACTTGATGTGAAGACAACTTGTTGAAAATCAGGATTAAATTTCTGCCATTTGTTATAATTTATTAGTACCTCACTTAGACTAAAGGGGCGCTTTTGATAGTCTTTTCCTTTCCTAGCATTTACAGCACTAAACTCTAATAATCCATCTAATCTTTTTTTATTTGGTGTTAGAAATTGATGTGCTAATTCAACCGTTACACCTTCAACTTGCCCGAGTAAAAAATATTCTGTTGGTATCTTTTCGTCAATATAAGTTCGTAATTGTTCTAGATATTGATAGACTTCTGGCTGGTTTACATAATATTTCTCTGCTGTTTCGCCATTTTCTAGCTGTGGAAATTTACTGTCTTTGGCAATTTTATTGATTACGTCTAATCTAAAACCGTATACACCTAGTTTTAACCAATAAATCAAGGCTGCTGCAAGCTCTTTTATTACAAGGGGATTGCTCCAGTTCAAATCAGGTTGGAAATCACTATATATGTGTAAATAATATTGCTTTCTTGTTTGACTATATTTCCATGTAATATCATTAATTTTCTGGCATTTCCAATTATTAGGTGGCCCTCCCAATTGCCCATCTTTCCAGTAATAAAAATCTTCATAAGGCTTTTTGCTGCACTTAGATGCTTGAAACCATGGATGCTCATCACTTGTATGATTTAATGCTATATCTAAAATAATTTTAATTCCCTGTTTTTTTGCCGCTTCTAGAAATTCTTTGAATTCCTCTATTGTACCAAATTGCCAATTAAGTTCTGTGTAACTAGACGTGTCATACCCTGAATCCTTAAATGGACTTGCAAAAATTGGTGTCAGCCAAATCGCGGTAAATCCAATTTTTGCAATGTATTCGAGCTGGTTTTCGATATTTTTAATTGCTGATTTGGTGTCTGTGATAAAAGCTGCTGGATAAATTTCATAAATAATCAAATCCTCATATCCCATCATCTACATTCCCCGCCTTTCAGTGATAATTCGCTCCAAATGAATTGCCAGATAGAGCTTATCGCTCAGATCAAGTTCATATGCATACTGACTTTCGATATAAAATGCCACACCTTGAATAATTGGTTCTAAGTCTAAATTCAGCGCAATTAAATTTGTATACAGCTGCTGATATTTGTTGTTCTTTTTTTGATTTTTATCAGTAGAAACAACTTTTCTAATGAGGTATTTTAAATGCGTTTCAAGCCTTGAGTAGATTAATATTGATCTGTCTAGCTCCAAAGATAACTGCTCTTCAATAAGCTTTAAGACATTTTCAATAAGTTCCTCATATTGATGTATTATTGGAGTTGGTGCATTAATTGTTGCATTAATAATATGCATCGCAATGAAGCCCGCTTCGTCTTCCGTAAGCGTGATATCAAGAATTTCATTAATGTGCTTAATTCCCCAAATGCCAATGCCATATGGTGTATCATACAAGACTTGAATTTCTCTAAGCATTAGATTTGGTAATTCGACATTGTCATGATGTCTTTTAATTGAAAAATTAATATGATCAGCTAGGATTATTATTGCTTCTTTTCTTAATTTTTGGTGCATTTTTTCTTCTGCGTAATCTAATATCGTACTGGCTATTTGATAATATTGATAGGGTATGCTCTCAAATACTTTATTAGCGATTGTTGCGTCACCATCACTTAAATGATATCTTTTTTCAATGGCGGTTTCGACTACTGTGTCCCCCACTTTTTTTCCATATGCAATGCCTGATCCTAATAAAATTGTTTCAATATGCTGCTTATTTACTGCAACAATAGCATTATTGTTGAAAATTCGAATAATTCTCATCTATTAACTCTCCTTCACAATATCTTTTAAATCAAAAAAAACCTCCCCAAACATAATTTTCATTATGCGGGTAGGTCCTGCCTAGTTGTTCCTAGTAACAATCCATCTTACTGCCTATTATAGCAATACAAATTATTTTAGTCAAGTTTTTTTTCATGGTTTATTAAGATCCACCCATGAGCGTATTGTGTTATTTACCCCTGATTTCTCTTTTTAGCCAAGCAAAGTTATATGGTGGTAACACTATTTCATTTTCCACATATTCATTTGTTATCAAATTATGATATGTCTGGTTTGTAAATGGTAGTGTAACTATTATTGTCTGTGAGGTGAAATTATAGAGCGTTGTAACTATTTCTTCTTTTTTTCCCCGAATTAAAATGATACTTTGATTACCAGATGATTTCACTATTTCTTGGGGAGAAAATGGATTAAAAGCTGGTTCATTTTGGCGGATAAGGCAGAGATTTTTGAGTGTGGTGAATATCCTTTTCCTCCTGTTTGACTGTTTTAATTCGCGCATTAATTGATTTACTTCTAGCTTTTTTCGATTAATTCGCCGGTTAATTCCTGATTTTTCTAGCCCCTGGTAATCATTACTTGATCCAAATAAACTGTGGTAGTATATGGCGGGAACTCCCACAAAACTTAGCAAGTAGGCATGGACAAGGATTGCTTTTTCCACCAGCTGTTGTTCTGATACATCACTGCTATGTTTTAGGGCATCAAGATAGTTAATATTTAATTCATATGGGGTCTGTGTCCCGTCCGAATTGCTTTTGTATGATATTTTCCCACCATTTAGTGTAACGGCATCAACTAATTCACTTATTTGTGCTTGTGACAAAATCCCCTCGACTGGGCGTACACCAACTCCATCATGACTTGCAAGAAAATTGAAGTAAGATGCTGTGTCACTTGGCGCCTTAATTGTACTACTCCACTGTTTTAGCATTGTTGTGTCCTGACTTTGAATTGTATGTAATATGAGGGGGGGTAACGTAAATTGATAGACTAGACTGGCTTCATCACTGCCATCACCCAAGTATTGTATGTTTTCTTCATGTGGTACATTTGTTTCAGTAATAATTTGCGTATTTGGGGCCAGCTTTGCAATAATTGTTCGCCATAGTTTAATAATTTCATGTGTTTGTGGTAGATGAATTGATGTTGTCCCTGATTTCTTCCATAAAAACCCAATTGCATCTAAGCGAATACTGGATGCTCCTTTTGCTGCATAAAATAATAAAATATCTGTTAATTCCACGAGCACATCTATATTATGAACATTGAGATCTACTTGGTCCTCACTAAAGGTCGTCCACACAGCTTTTTTCTCATTTTTACCTTGATAGTCATGGAAAAGCGGACTTACACGGGGGCGTATGACATTTTTATCATCAAATGCTTCATTTTTTTTAATAAAAAATTGATCATAAGGGGCTTCATCCGCAAGAAAAGCTTGAAACCACGGACTTGACTTGGACATGTGATTTGCCACACAATCGTACATCAACCGGTAATCTTTTGCCATGCTTTTAAGGTCTTCCCAGGTACCTAATTGAGGATTTATTGCCCTGTAATCAGTAACTGCGAAGCCATCGTCCGAACTGTATGGAAACATTGGTAAAATATGAATATCTGTAATCGCCTGGCCCACTTGTTGCTTAACAAAGTGGTGTAATGTTCTAAATGGGACTTCATTTTTTTGGTAAATGCTGTCACCATAAGTAATCAGGAAAATGTTTTTTTCGGTTAATGGCTCTACCTTTGCTAGTTTGAATTGCTCCCATTTCTTAATTATTTCACCTAATTTACTTGTCATGCTTTGTTGATACTGCTTTCCATAAATGTTTTTCAGGTGCTTTGTTATTTGCTGTTCTATCATATCCGCTTCTCCTTTTCTAATTCTTTTTTTCGGGGCTAGAATTTATCAATTTTATTGTTTTATATTCATTTGATTCCAATATTACTGTTCTATTGGTTATTAGTTTTCCGGTTTTTTCTGCTAGATTACTTTCATGGGCAAACCACGTAGTTGGGTATTCAATCATGGTTTCCTGTGTCTGTTTGGTGCAATTATATAGTCTAATTATGTAGCCGGTTTGGGTTTCTGCTTTCTTTACTACACTTTGAATAATATGCTCATTACTGATTGTAAATAACTGATGCTCCTTGGCTATTTTTATTGATGAAGGTGGTAAGCTGAAATTATCTAGTCGTCGTGCTAGAGTGTCTAGCTGCTGCACTTGATAATAGCTTACGGGGCTTAAAAAGTTTTCATAATCATCTATTTGTCTTAGATTATTTGTCTTATAGTTGAGGCTGTATGCAAACTTCATTTTTTGGATCATTTGCGCATCAGGAGTGTAAATAATTTTGTTATTTACACCTGATGCCCTTCCCGGTCTCCAGGCTAAATTATCTTTTCCTAGGCTTCCCACGCTTCTAAAAAGCGTTAGTGCAATGACTTTCTGATTAATTATTTGATATTCTTTAATATCTCTAGAAACAATTCCAATTTGGTTTTTTTTACTATCTGTAATAGTCATAAACTGGTCTAACACATGGATATTTATCGGAATTTCAGCATATTTTTCTTTTTTCCAATTATCGTTTTGGAGTGTTGTCATTTCTCTTTCAATTATTCCAAATGCTTGTTTGGCATAATTTTTGGTAAAGCTTGCTTGCCCGCTTAACAAAACGCGGATGCGCTGGTCTTTTGCGCTGTTTATGAGGCTATGCGCTATTTTCATGCACGTCCCTTTGGCTCCAATTGTTATCTTAGTTTCAATTTCAACTGTTGTATCCTTGATGAATTCGAGGCGGTTATCACCATTATGAGGGATTAATAGCTGATGGTAACATGTTAATATTGCATACGTATCCGCTTTTTCCGTCTTTGTTTTTAGTGGTAGAAGTGTTGAAAGTATCGGTTTATCATTTTCTAAAGGAGAATAGTCATAAGAATCACCCATATCTGCCGTATTTTCAAACTGAAGGAAATCAGTTATCTTTTGCCTACTTTGCTTATCAGTATAAATTAACTTATTTTGGAAGATAGCGATTTTGATCATTCTATTTTCAATTTGATGCTCGTCCGTCCTTATTAATAATTTCATTTTTTTGCCTGGAATTATTGTTAATCGCCGATAATTCAACGCCTGCAGCTTAACATCCGCCAAAATAAGTGTGTGCTTGTAATATCCGGGTTGTTTTACCATTTTTTCGCCTGTTGCAGTCATTTTCACAACTACTCCACCACTAATATACTCTGCTCTTAGTGACGTAAATGGAAGCACTACTGTTGTATTGGTGTCAACTATTTGGATATTATTGTGAACACTAAATAATGAAACTTTTACATCCTCACATCTTATTTTTACTGATGAATTGAAGAGAAAAAAAACATCATTATTGAGGGAATTACTTATTGCTGTTCCCATTTTTTTAAGCGAAATGTTTTGCAATCCATCGATTAATTCTTCAGCAGATTCTAGGCGATGCTTAATTGCTTGATTGGTTGTATCCGAATTACAGCAACCAATACTATCGTGAGCATGGATGTCAAATAGCATTTTCCAAATTGTATCCAGTTGTTTCTCTGGATACGCAAAAATTGAAAAAAAATCCGTAAAAACAAGTAGTGGCTCAAGGATTTGTATTAATTTATATTCCACCCTACTATTTATTTTTTTGATGTCATATCTTTGTGAAGCTATTGTCCGATGAATACGTGTTTTCTCTGATGCCATTCGTTCATTGCTAATAACGGTTGTAAAATGATTTTTTTTCCACGTTTGTGCCATAAAGCGCTCATAATCTGTTAGCTTAAAATGATACTCTTTTTGTAGGTGATTCAGCTGATCTACGATGTCGGGAAATGCCGAATTCACTAAAACTTGATCGCCTCCTGCAGGTAGGAGAATATCATTTGAGTCTTGATTGAGCGTAATTAATTTAGTTAGTAGCGGTCTAAGATGGTCGGTAAAATACGCCTCTGTTCCCTCAAGAAATTTTCCTGGCCCATAGCCAAAATAAAGATAATTTGTTGCAATGCTTCTGCCATCCGGAGCTTTCCACCTGATATTTAAATTATTTGTTGTTAGCTCTTCTCTATAGATTCCGCGCTGAAGAATGCTATAATCAATTGAAAATTCGTGAAATATTGAAGGTAAATAGGCATTTTGACCAAAAGTGTCAGGCAAATAGCCAATTTTCATCGTGTGCCCCATTTTATTGCTTAATCTTGTGCCATATAATAGATTACGGACAAGTGATTCGTGGTGAATTAATCTTGTATCAGCTTGTGTGTACCACGGTCCAATAAATAGGCGCTTTGCTTTTACTAAGGACCTTATTTTCGCTTCATCTTCTGGATGCCATTGAAAATAGGCATCAATCACAGAATACTGACCATCAAAAATATATGCTGGGAAGTTAGAATCTTTTTCGAGCGTTGTTAGCAGATGTTGTAAGTTTTCCCCGAGCATCAAATTAGAATCATTGAGTGTAAAGTACCACTCTCTATCCCAATGAGAATGTGGTACAACATGGATTATTTTTTTCATGTTAAAAATCCTTTCAGCTATTTTTCTTTTCTTTTAATAAGGTAGAATCTTACAAGAATATTACTTATCGCAATAAATAATGCTCCACACAAAACGCCGGCAATGTATGCGGGTACATTTGTTGCAAGCGGCCACCCCCAAATAGCTGGCAGTGGTAGCCATTGCTCTGCGCCCAAAAATATTGCAACCCATGAACCAAATATCGCACCTAGAATATTAAGCGGAATGGTAACGAATGGATTTTTCAGCATAAACGGGATTGCCCCCTCACTAACTGCAATAAACCCCAAAACCAGCGATGTGCTCCCCGTTACACGTAAATCTTCATCAAATACCCTGCGACCAACAATAAATTTATCTAACACTGTTGCTAATCCCAAGCCAATTGGTGGAATAACAATTGATAATACTCGCGGTGTTAGGGGGAAAATTTTTTCCGTTGCTAGGGGAATTGCTACAGCTCCTGCTGCTTTATTTACCGGGCCACCAAGATCAAATGCGGTTAGTCCTGCAATAATTGCTGATAGTCCATATTTTCCCAGGTCAGTAGCATTTTTTATCGTATGTTGTAACGATTGATTTATCCACCCAAACACTGGTTCAACCAATAAGTAATTTATAATAAAAAGACATAATAGGGTTACTCCTGGGATAATTAACATCGGTTTAATCGCTGCCATATTTTTTGACACCCTTATTTTCTTATTAAGAAAATCGGCAACAAATCCTACTGCTATCGATAATATTAACGCGCCCATAAATCCCGAGGGAATTGCACCTTTAATCCCCCACATTGTGGAATGGATTCCTGCTGCAAGTATCCCCGATGCAAAGCCTGGGATAAGACCGGGTCTATCAGCTAGTGAATAGGCAACAAACATCCCAAATATTGGATAAATAAATAGTAATAATAACCCGCCAAATTTATCTAAATAGTACAGCGAGATGAGAAACTGATTTGTTTGCTGTGCCATTAAATCAGCAGAAATAATAATGTTTGTCCACCCCATTGACATTGCCATTAGCTTAGCAATTCCAGTCATTAGTCCCGCTCCAACAAGCACAGGAATCATATAGGATATCCCTGTCATGATAGCTTGATAGCTTCTTTTAGTAAAGCCGGTGGCTTCTTCTTCTAGTACATTAGAATCGCTCATTGCAACAACACCTTGTGGTGTTGTCATGATACTTTGAATAATCTGGTCGGCTCTTTTTAAGGGCTCTGAAACGTTCACTTGAACAAAGGGAAGCCCACTAAATCGTTGTTTATCCTTGACTGCTACATCAGCAGCAAAAATAATACCTAATGCCCTTTTGACATCATTTACCCCTAGTCTATCCTCAATTCCTGAAGCACCTTGTTTTTCAACTTTGATGGCATAGCCAAGTCGTGTTGCTGCTTCCTCTAGTGCTGTTGCAGCCATATATGTGTGCGCAATCCCTGTTGAGCAAGCTGTAATTGCCAGTAGAAATCCTTTCGTTGGCGCTACTTCTCCCGGTTTTTCATCTTCTGTAAAAAAATTAATGAACGCCTTTTTGCTAGGCAACGACTTTAGCTTTTCGACTGCGCCTAAACTGCCTAATTTTGCACTGATTGCTCCAAGTATTTGTAGATGTACTGTTGCGTCTGTTCTTACTGGTAACAGTATTAAGAAAATTAAGTCAACTTTATTTGTTTTATCAATACTACCCCAATCAGTTATCGGCTCATCTATTTTGGCAATAAGGAGTAGCGGTTCACTTACCGTAGCGGTTTTTCCGTGAGGAATAGCGAGGCCATTACCCATGCCTGTAGCTGCAATTGCTTCCCGTTCATAGATCGCCTCCAATGCTTGTTTTTTATTGCTAACCATTCCTTTTTCTTCTAGTATTGTTATCATTGCTTCTAGTGCTGTCGACTTAGATTCATATTTTGCATCAAATATAATAAGTTCTTCTTTTAATACATCTTGAATTTTCATTTTTATCTTTATTCCTTTCACGATACTCAAAAGCCATATTTGCACTAAATTGGTGCATGGCTAAGCGTATTTTTTCCTCTTTGAGTTCTTTTGTAAGCAGCTTTCTCCTGCATCCAGTTTAGTTCATTCTCCTTTCTTTTCTTATGGTAAAAAAGATTATGGGGGTAACGCTTACATTTTAATTATGCCATGGTTAAGATTTCTTTCATAGTACAAGCAATGTATAATTGTACAGTTGCTAAAAATAAGCTATAATGGAGAAAATAGAAAGAAATTGGGGTTATAATTATGAGCAATATTATTCGATATTTTTCATTTTATCTAGCTGCATTGAGCGCGTCAGAAAAACATGTCCTTTATTTTATTGACACCCTACCAAACATTCAATATAAACAACTAAAGTTACAACAATTGGCAGAAGATGCTCATGTTAGCACAACAACTGTTATTCGAATGTGCCATAAACTGCAATTTACTGGATTTAGTGAGTTCAAATTTTTTATTTCCAAAACAGAGAGGGAGGATAACAGACAAAATACAATTCAACAATGTGCGCGGCAAGTAGTAACGACCAAAAATATACAGCAATATCAAAAAGCAGCAGACCTAATTCTACGAGCAAAGCGCGTTGTTGTAATCGGGGTTGGCTTATCTAAAATTGCGGCAGAATATTTTAGTAAATTACTTTTGCAGTCAGGAAAAGAATCATCCTATGTTTACGATTCACATATTTTAACATTACTTCCAGGTACGCTGACAGCTGAAGATTTAGTCATTATTATTTCTGCCAGTGGTAAAACGACGACAATTTTATCCGTCGCCCAACAATTACATTATAGTAATATAGCAACCATTGCTCTTACCAATGTCCTTGACACCCCGCTACAGCATTATACTAATTTCTCTTTCAGTACAGGGATTCCACGACAACTATATAATGGTTTCGATATTTCTCCCCGCTCCTTGATTTTGACGATTCTTGATATCATTTTTGACACATACCTACTCAAAATTACCAGCTGACAAGAATTTCCCATTATACACTATGCATAAGCACATTAACCATAAAAAACAGGTAGGTTCTAATAAAAGAACCTACCTGTTTTTTAATACACCGAATTTTTACTTAATTACGACCTTCTTTCAAGTACAAGCTTTGAGTAGATCAGCTAGTCCTAATTAGTGTAGTCTGTCAACCTTTATTGCCGTCAATTCACTACGATAAATTAACGGCGTTACCAATTCTTGTTTTTTAAAGACCTTGATAAAATAACTTGGGTCAGAGAAGCCTAATTCGTCGCTAATCTGTGTTACAGACAGGGTTGTTTTTTCTAATAATTGTTTCGCCCACTCCACCTTTAATTGCATCAGATATGTCGTATACGGTATTCCCACTTCTTTTGAAAAAACACGGCTAAAATACCCCGGACTTAAATGGACAAGAGAGGATGCCTCATTTAATGATAACATCCTACTCCGATTTGTATTTAAATACTCTATAATGGGGGACAATATAGAATCTTTTTTCGAAACAAAAGGGGAAACGAAGTTGTCAATATAGACATTGCTAATTGCCTTAGAAAGTGATGTTTTTATATTATTTATATTCTGTTGCATAGCAAGGGGAGGCGTTTGAGTACTAATATTAGAAGCGTTTATGTTCAAATATAAATCTAGTAAATAATTTTTGTTTTTTGCTTCATCGACAATGTAATTGCATAAGCAAAAGAGCATTTCTGAGATTGACGCTATTTTATCATAAGATAATACCGGGAGAGCATTGTAGAGTTCTTGTAATTCTGTAGAATTGTTAAGCGCAGACATTCCCGTTGGTGAAAGATGTAGCTGTTCAATGTCCATCGAGGCATCCTGATCAGCTAAGCGAACTTGCCCCGCCATAACAGCACCAACATAACGATCATTAACCGAAATCGGAATTGCAATGTCAATAATACTAAAATGACACATATATATATATGGTTTATTTGTACAAACAGCTTCAAATCCACCACGTGAATCACATTTTTGACAGCGTTTTGATAGCACTTCATCAGCACGGACACGCTGACAGAAATCACTGCATGCACTATGTCTAGTGATCGGATTCCCCTTATAGTCCGTTGTAAGAATAGCTAGTTGCGTAAGTTGAGCAAGAGAATCTTGTAATGTTTGCCATTTATTTAAATCCAAAATTTTCTCTAAGCTATAATTTTTCATTGTAATTTCTCCAATCATTCATTAAATATCGTTAAAGTTTCATCTGCGATAGTAAAATTGTGACACTACTTTAATTCATAATACCATTTTACCATATAAAATTGTAATTTTACAACATATTATTCGGATGCTTTTATATTAATAAAAAGCTATAATTTACTTGAGATAAAAAAAATGGAGGAAATAACGATGAGAAAAGCATTTATCTGTCCCACAAAATATGTTCAGGGAGAAAATGAAATAAAAAACCTGGGCTATTTTGTAAAAACTTTTGGTAATTCCGCATTATTAATTGCACATCCAGATGATGTTCAAAGAGTAAAAGCAAAATTAGAGCAAACGCAAGAAAAATTTGGCATTACCTTTGTAGCATGCGATTTTCATGGAGAGTGTTCAAAACAAGAAGTAGCACGCTTACAAAAAATAGCAACAGAGCATAATTGTGCATGTATAATTGGTTTAGGCGGCGGAAAAGCTATTGATACAGCAAAATGTGTTGCTGAAGGTGAAGCACTCATTATTGTTCCAACAATTGCTGCAACTGATGCACCTACAAGTCATTCTGCGGTATTATATACACCGGATGGCGAATTTGATGAGTATGCATATTACAAACAAGGTCCTAGCGTCGTTCTTGTTGATACAACAGTAATCGCAGCTGCACCTACACGATTTCTTGTATCGGGGATGGGAGATGCCATTTCAACATATTTTGAAGCACGTGCAACGGCTGCATCATATTCAAATGTAAATGCCGGACTACCTTGTGGTGCTCGTGAAGATTTCTGTGGACCTGCAAAGGGAACAAATGCTGCACTAGCACTTGCAAAATTGTGTTTCGAGACATTATTAGCTGATGGCCTCAAAGCAAAAGAATCATGTGATAGAAACGTTGTAACACAAGCATTAGAGAATATTGTCGAAACAAATATTTTATTGTCAGGTTTAGGCTTTGAAAGTGCCGGATTAGGTGGAGCACATGCAATTCATGATGGCTTAACCATTTTAGAAGGAACACATAAGTATTTCCATGGCGAAAAAGTAGCCTTTGGGACACTTTGTCAACTAGTCTTAGAAAACGCTCCCACAGAAGAAATTAATATTGTGTTAGATTTCTTGTTATCAGTGGGATTACCAGTTTGTCTTGAAGATATTGGTGTCGATAAAATTTCTCCCGCGGAGTTATTGGAAGTAGCCCAAAAGGCTTGTATACCCGAAGAATCAATTCATGCAATGCCATTCCCAATCACGGTAGCGGAAGTAGCAGCCGCAATTAGCACGGCCGATTTAATTGGTAAAAATTATAAGGATAGAGGTTAATTTGATGAAGAAAATTATTAATACCCCAGAAACTGTTGTCATGGAAATGTGCAATGGGATTGCAGCAGCACACCCAAGCATTGAATTCATTGAAAAGTTCAAAATTTTAAAAAAAGTAAGCATTAATCAAAATAAAGTTTCATTAATAAGTGGTGGTGGAAGTGGACATGAGCCCGCACATGCCGGCTTTATTGGTGAGGGAATGTTAGATGCAGCAGTTTGTGGTGATGTCTTTGCATCCCCTTCACAAATTCAAATTTATAAAGCGTTAACCGAAACAAAATCAGCTAAAGGGACACTTCTTATCATTAAAAACTATAGTGGTGATATTATGAACTTTAAAAATGCGGCCTTCTTAGCAACTGAAGATGGACTTACTGTAGATTATGTTAAAGTTGATGATGATATTGCGGTTGAGGATAGTTTATATACGGTTGGTCGCCGTGGTGTTGCAGGAACGGTTTTTGTCCACAAAGTAGCAGGAGCTGCTGCAGAATCAGGACTTGAACTTCAAGAAGTGAAAAGACTAGCAAATAAAGTAGTTGAGAATGTTAAAAGTATTGGCTTTGCGTTTTCATCATGTACAGTTCCAGCGAAAGGGACACCGACGTTTAAATTAGATGCAGATGAAATGGAATATGGCGTTGGTATTCATGGAGAGCCAGGAATCAAGAAAGAAAAAATCATGTCAGCTGATGAATTAGCAGAAAAAATGGTAAATGCCCTTCTTAAAGAATTGAAAATTGAAGAACAAACAGCTGCTGAAGTTGCTATTATGGTTAATGGATTTGGTGCTACACCATTACAAGAGTTATATTTATTTAACAATTCAGTCATGTCAATTCTTCACAGAAAAGGTGTAAATGCAACACGAGTATTTGTTGGAAACTATATGACTAGTATTGATATGGCAGGTGCTTCACTTTCTGTTCTTAAATTAGATGCAGAAATCAAAAAGTATTTAGTGGCAAAATCAGATGCCCCGGCGTTTAAAGTAGATGGAACAGAAGCAGATTCTTGCTTTAAGCCACTTTCAAAAAATGAGACTTTAGTCGAAGTAAACTATACTATTGAAACCGCAGATGAGTATAAGATCATTAAGAATGAAAAAGTAACTTTAAATAACTTTAAATATATCGTTGATAAAATGGCCGAAGTCATCATTGAAAATGAGATTCCTTTCTGTGAATTAGATGCTCATGCAGGAGATGGTGATTTTGGTATGAGTGTTGCCAAGGGCTTTAAACAATTAAAGCGCGAATGGAAACATGTAACACGAGCTGAAATCACGACAATTGGTGCATTTTTAGAAGAGTGTTCATTAATTATCATGGAGCACTGTGGTGGAGCGAGTGGCCCGATTTGGGGATCAGCTTTTAGAAGCGCTGGTAAGCAGGTCGGTGACCGCGTTGAACTTACAGCTACTGAGTTTGCCCAAATGATGCAGGCAGCTGTAAATGGCATTCAAGCAACAGGAGAGCGTTCTTTTGGACGCGGAGCTGTTGTCGGAGATAAAACATTGATTGATGCCTTAGTGCCCTGTGCAGATGCCTGGACGCAAGCGTCTCAAAGCGGTATGAAATTTGTTGAAATCTTTGCAAGTGCTGCAGAAGAAGCTGTTAACGGTGCAAAGAAAACAGAAGCAATTGTTGCACGTATGGGTCGCGCCGGTACAGTTGGCGAGCGTAGTATTGGTTATCCAGATGCTGGAGCATCTGGATTAGGTGTTATTTTCACAGAAATAAGTAAAGTAATTGGTTAAATAAAAAGCTTATAAAGACTATCCATCATGATAGGTCTTTATAAGCTTTTTTCTTTGGTACAAACGCATTTGATGTTCGGTTAATGGTAAAGTGATACTAGACAAAAACAGAAATACCTAACTGATGCAGAATTGGAAATATTTCAAACAGCTGGTGTTTTGTTCTATTGTGATAACAAGTTTAAGAAGTCCAAAAGGCCACTTGTTTTTCTTTTGATGAAGCAATTAAATAAGGCTAAAAAGACAATATATGAGTGTATTAAACATTGTATTCTAGAGCAACGGGATAGCAATGAAAATGGTATTATATCTTTTCTGCTATGTTAAGCAGTTACAAAGGAAAATCAGTCCGTGGTGGTGCATTCATTCAACTCATTGATATGATTATTTTAAGGGATAATGCAATCGGAAAAAAAACAGCACCAAAACAAGCGTTCAATCTATTTAAGCGGTATCTACGACCTGCTACTCGTTACGCTGCAATAGAAACAGTTTGTCTTAAAACATATTATACTTATGTCAAGCCTTGAATAACACGAGCCAACCTAATAAAAGTATACCCAGGGAAATGGCTATTAAACACCCTATGAGTAGGGTTACCACCAAAGGGACAACAACAGCTAGTTTTTACCTTGATTCATATGCATCATATCAACGTCGAATTAATCAGCGATTAAACCGTGAGCTACTTAATTAATTTGACAAATACTTTAGGTTCTGTTCCCTATTATATATAAGTAAAACCGAAGTCGTCTCCTTTTAGGAGATGACTTCGGTTTATTTTAGGAAATTTTTAAATTAAATTTTGAAAATCTTTGATATACTCTGGCATGATAAACAAGACATAAAGTGCCCAGATAATTAGAATAACGTGTAATACATCATTATCTGAAAACCAGATTCCTTTTCCTTTTTTCCATAGTTTATCTGTTAATCCTGATTTCCAATATTTGATGTATCCCCACCAAGATAAGTAGATCAAAATCCATGATCCCATTAAAACTAAGTCCATTGTATATCCAAACTGAATATATCTAACACTATTTAATACCAAGAACAAGATGAAACTAGGCAGAGATATTTCTACCATCCATTCAAATGTAATAAGTGACTTAATTGGTGCAAATGCACCAATTAAAGTGAGTATTGGATAAATAATAGTAATCGCAAGCGAATACCAAATGAGAATTTCTTGTAAAAGTCCTGTTGTACATGAGTATGCTACTGCAACAGTCATTGCATTCATGCTCCACTGTTGTAAAATCATATATATAATTTCCCACCAGCTAGTCCATGAACAAACTTCTCTTCTTGCAGCTTTCAGCTCATATCCAAACGTCTGATAACTTACACCTGCAACAAGCGCTCCAACGCCCCACAGAACAAGTGAAATTCCCCACCAATATCTTGACGCTTCTCCATCTTGTATCATGAAAAATTTTATCCCCGCTGCCGTTACCAAAAATCCTAGCAAATATACTAAACACGACGACATCGGCTGGCTTATGTAAAACTCTAATGATCCAAGTTTTACTTTTTTTAGCGGTTGTCTTTCTCCCCAATTTTCTTTAGTGAAATCTGGATGGGGTATTGTTTTAACTCTATCAAATAATGTATTCCAACTCATAGAATATCTCCCTTTCAAAATTTATTTCAATTATTGTTACTTGTCGTCATGGTTAGGGATTAGAACAAATTTTCCTACATGTTTTTTTAATCCAAACTCTATTTGTGCTTCGACAATATTTTCTAATGGAAAAGTTTTAGCAACTGCTGGTTTTATTTCACCATTTTCTATTGCTGATATCAGACTTGGGAATACTGGTTCATCCCATCCTGTACAACCAATTAAAGTAAGATCTTTCAAATAGAAATCTCTCATATCTAACTCAACAATTGGGCCGGCAATAGCTCCCGATGAGACAAATTTTCCGCCTCTTTTTAAGACTTTCATCATTTGTGGAAAATTAGGACCAGCAACGTTGTCAATAACGACATCTACCGCTTTTTCACCTAAGTATTCTAATGTATTTTTACCATATGATATTACTTCATCTGCTCCGTATGCTCGTACTTGTTCTACTTTAGCTTCACCTTCTGAGATTGCAATAACATAAGCACCTCTTCTTTTAGCCAATTGGACAACAGCAGAACCAACTCCACCAGATGCTCCCGCTACTAACACGCGATCACCCTTTTTTACACCAGCTCTATTTACCATGTTTTCCGATGTACCATATGAACAAGGAATACCACCTAATTCTGCATCTGTCCAATCACAATTAATTGGAAATACTTCTGTTGCTGCAATTTTTACATATTGGGCAAATGCACCATCAAAGTCTGATGCCATCCAAATGTTTTCCATTGAATCAAAGCCTTCATGACGGATACAAGCTCTAATTAAAACTCTTTTACCAATAAGATGTTTGTTTTTGTCATCTTTTACCTCGACAACTTCTCCACAGCAATCTGTTCCTTGTATAAATGGGAATGGTGTAGCATCATTCCAGCCACCATCTCCTTTACTAGCTGCTTCTGTTAGTTCTTCACCTGTCTCTGTAAGTTTTTCTGTACTTGTTGTTACTTTTGTTGAATACCAACCAAGTCTTGTATTAATCTCCGTATTATTGACCCCTGCTGCTAGTACTTTTACTAAGACCTCGCCCGCATCAATTACTGGAACTGGCACATCTTTATACTCGAGCATCTCGTAGCCACCATTTCCCATTGTTACGACGGCTTTCATCGTTCTGTCTCCTGCTTTTACTTCAAATCTATCTTTTTTATTATTAATCATCTTAATTCTCCTTCTTTAAATTGTTTTGTATCATGTACTAACTAGGCTTCATCTGACTTACGTGCTTTTTTATAAAGCAGTGCAACAAATGCACCAACTAAACCAATTGCCATACTAACTAAGAAATATGCTTTATTTGCCGTCACATCACTAAAATTATTCCATAAGAATGTATTAAAGTAAGGTATTAAAATATCCGGGAGGTAACCAATAAATGAAATTACACCAATTGCTGTTCCCATAAGCGCATTGTCAATTTTTGATTCTCCTAGTAACGACCAGTATGTTCCCCTGATGATATACAAGACTAAACCTGTAAGTATTATCAGTGCACTAAAAAATGTAACTGGTAGTGTTTTTGGTGAAAGCGCTAACAACATTAGGCATACTGACCCACCAACAAGTGACATCGCAATCGTTATTGATTTTCCAATCTTATCTGCAAGTATTCCTCCCAGTAAGCCACCAATAGGACGCATCCACAATACTGCAACCATAATTGTCCCAACTGTTGCAGGTGCAATCCCGACATTTGTTTGCAAGTAGCCACCGAAGTAATAATTCGTCCAAAATAACGTGTAACCCGCAAAAATGATTAGTCCTTGAAAAATCACATATTTGTTTTTAAATATTTTACCTAAGTCCGAAAATTTAAATTTACTTGCCTCTTTCGCTTCACTGTCATCTACATTAATTTTCTTATCATCTTTAACAAAGATATAAATTAAAATCGAATTTACAAGTAGCACGCTAGAGTAAAGGTAAATTACAGGAATAAGTGCTTCCTTTTGGGCGAGTACATCAGTACCTGCTCCCAATTTTGCTGTAAATATTGCCAGAGCAATACTTGCTAATATTGCTTCAACCAATCCACGTCCACTATCCAAAATACCGAAAAAGCGACCATCTTCATTAGCTGTAGATAACATTTTAACGACTTTCAAATGAGCCCCCCAAAATGTAAACACTGAAAAAAATCCCCATATGGCAAAAATAATAACTACATTGCTATAAGAAGGAACCTGTGCAAACCAGAAACCACCAATCGATGTTCCAAGTAGCGAAAGTGCCAATAAATTCTTTGCTGAAAATTTATCACATAACATACCGCTGGGAAAATAACCAAGAATAAATACAAGACCAAGAATTGTATAAATTGAATTCAATTGTTGAATAGACATATCGAAGACCTGTAATATTGTTTCTTGATATTGCGCCTTCAAATATATTAATGGATAAATTGAACCCGCTGCAAGGATAATCAACATGAATTGTAAATAACGTTTACTGTTTTCTTTTTTCATTTTTCTTTTCTACCTTTCTCTTCTTAAAAAAAATTTTAACTGTTCCTCAAGTATCGTAGTATAATCTGTCACCACCACTTTCTGCTATTTTCCGTTTTCTTAACAATAATATAACATTGTTTTTCAATTATTACATCAGAATATCACAACATAAAATCGCATTTTTCAATAGTAATTTAATGTTGTTGTCAGATTTTTTTTCCCTTGGTATTCATCTGATAGCCCTTTTATTATATCACATTATGCTCTGTTTATTTTTTATAATTAATTTGTGTGTGTTTCTTAATAATTCTAATATGAATAGTACCATTTAATAGATAATAATATTTTGTTCTACTAAAAATACCCTATTGATAAGTCACGCTTTTTTATTTACGTGTTTTATCGATAGGGTATCATTTATTGCTAATTAATTAGTTGTAGTAGCCTGCTAATTCATCTACTGCAACTACTTTGATTACTTTTGATGGATCATGCTCACCATATTTTGTTCTTGCTTTGAATAGCGAATAATTAATCTTACTTCCGCCTTCAGCATATTCATCCGCTCTAACTATATATTCACGACTATTTTCGCTTAATAGATACTCTGTTCGCGCTGATACATATCGGTTATAGTATTGTACACCTGCTGCATATTCCGTTACTTTTGATTTGTATCCTCTACTATTATACTCTTCTAATTTAAGAATATTTTGTCCGTTACGCCCTGCGAATGTGGCAACAGATAACAGGATTTCCTGCGTTTTTCCGTATGATACACGACTATAATAACGGGTGATTTTAACCACATACCCTTCAATATTATACTCTGTTATTTGTCTAATACCTCCCGGAGTTTCTGGGATGGTGTGGGAAAACTCTACTTTTTCCTCATTTTTTCCGTATACGCCACCGCTAAAGTACTCGTTACGTGTATTTTGTCTACCGCTTGCATTATAGCCATATGACTCAATCATATTTTCAGTGCCATCTTGACTCAATATATGCTTAGTTACGAGTCTAGTAGCCTGGTAGCCATTATAGCTTGTGTTTGCTTGATAGAGGCTAATACTAATTCTTCCGGCAGCATTATATTCTTCGGTGCGTACAATATTTTCGCCTTCTAGTGTATCCTTAGATACTATGTTTTCACGCCAATTAGCATATGTTGTCTTACCTGCAAAATGACTAACAGTAACCCGTTTATTTTTTGTATTGTATTCATCCATTTTCACTACATATTCATTTGTATCGCCATTTAATGTATATTTATACTGTACTTTTTCTTTTTCAGTACCATTAAGTTGTGTTCCTGGGAAATAATAGTATAAGGCAATTTTTCGTTCACCATCAAACTGCTCTGCTCTATTAATTCTTTGGTCCTCATCTAAGTGGTACACCATATCTCCTACTACAACTTTCTGGGCATCTTCTTTAGCAATTATTTCTACTTCTGGTTCTACAACTTTAACTTCTACGGTATGACTTACATTTTGTTCCGTTGTGAGAGTCATCGTGTAAACTCCTTTTTTTGCCTCTAAATTTCCTGCTACATTTAATACTAAATTTTCACCCGTACTAAGTTTCCACGCTTTTGCTCCCATTTTTTCTTTTAGTCCATCTTGCGTTAGTGCTTCTGCTTCAAGCGTATCAATTTCAATGTTCTTAGCATATAATGCTGTGTCTTTTGCTACGTCTACTGTTGTATCTTTGTCAGTTACTGTAGCTATAACATTATGTTTTGCTCCCGAAGGTGTCCTAAATGTGATTACATAAGACCCTCCCGTGCTAGTTAAATTAGCTACTACAGCTAGTGGTAACACTTGCCCACCAACTATTCGCCATGCTGATGCATTTGCCTTTTTCAGTATTTCTGAAGTGCCTAATTTTTCTGCCTCACTTGATGCTACGATAAAACTTGTTGCTTTGATTGCAGCATTTTTTTCCGTATCTATTGTCGTATTTTTGTTTTCTTCCTCAACATTACTTGTTGATTCTTCTGTTGGTAATGGTTGATTCTGATTTCCACTTCCAGACTGTTCAGTATTTTCTGCTCCTCCTGTACCTTCGCTTTTCTCTACTGTATTTTGCCCCTGTGCAAGTAGTGTTGTTTCAGATATGCCTAGAAATCCTGGTGCCATTAGTGATAACGCAGTTATCGACATTATGACTTTGAAAGTAACCTTTTTCATTGTTTTCCCTCTTTTCTCGTCAAAACAATTTCGACGTCTTTTTTGGTATGCTCTGATTATATTATCTATTCAAATTAAATACAAATAATATGCTTCCCTTTGATATAATAAACATATTGCGTTAACTAAATTAGATTAAATCATTTTTAAAACATTATTCTTATTTAAAGCAATAATATCTATTTATTTTTAATACTTAATCACTATTCCTATGCTTTCAAGATTGTTTCGATTTTTAGGAAAGAAATGCTAAATTAACTTATCCATCCGTAATTTTTTAGTGGACTAAGTAGGTTAGACCTAAGAAATTCGCGCATAAAAAAAGCGTTTCAAGCTGTAGGCGAAGGCCTTAATCTTGAAATGCTTGATTTTGTGCATGAAGCGATTGAAGCTTCAAAAGCTAACCATCAAAAGAAACATCATTTTGATGGTAGCAGAACACTTTCTTAACGGGCGAAATAAGATTATTTTTCAGTTTCTTCATTTCGTAATTTTTCACCCCATTTTTTAGTATGCCACTGTTTTGAAAAAACGATTAACGGGGCAAGAATAGATAATCCGATTGCGATTGCAACGATAATTGTAATGATATCATTTTCCATCTTTATTCACCTCCTCATCTAATGGATTTATAGATTGAAGCTCTCGTAAGTGTAATACCGCTTGGGATCCGTGTGATCGGGCAGTTTCGGGATGCTTTTTTAACCATCGTAAAAAACGAATTGCCGGTGTATCTTCATAATGTAAATATTTCTTTCTGTAGTGCGCATTCCAATATGAAATTGCCCTTATTTCTTGCTGCTTAATGAAGCACTCATTTTCTGTTACAAATTTATGTAATGCTTTGCTCTTTATTTTATTTCTATTTTCATATATGTATACACTGATTTCATCTACATACTCCCCCACTAGCCTTATAATAAAAGGATAGTAATCAACTTTTATTCCCTTCTGTTCAAATAGATTCATAACCGCTTTTTGTCTGATAAAACCATCCGGATTGCGTGTCCATAATAGTTGCCTCTCCTCTGGCGATAATTGCCCCCGCGTGTCACTATCCTCGATATTTACTCGATATGGCATTGTGTATTCCGTGTTATCTATTTCATACGTATCCCCTCGGGAAGCTGATGATATTTCAACAACTTTTTTATAAAAAATAGTCGCACTAATTAAATCCATAACAGCTCTCACCTCTTTCAAAAAAATAACTACCTCACGGGGGAATATTTGTTTGATAAGAACTAAAATAGCGTAAATAGCTCCTAAGGATGCTAGCATTCAGTCCTAATTATTCTAATTCTGTTGCCTTATATTTCTTGAGAATATTTTCGGCTTGTCCGCTTCTAACACCGGATCTTATCGTTCCCATTTTTATAATACTCTGAAAAAAAATCATGCTTCCCAATCAATTCCTTGTAAGCTTTATTTTTGCTTAGAATACTAATGTAACTCAGATCCAATTGCAATATTTTTTGTAGGTGATACAAATCATTTATCGATGACAATATATTTTCAGCCTCATTTTGCTCAATTACATAGCAAAAAAAGCGGGATACTTGCATTAAAAAAAATTATTTCGCTCCCGATACAGAATTTTCATTATCCTGTCGGCCGTTTGCCTTGTCATGTGCTCTAGTAACATTTTTCTGCTTGTTTAAATTTGTAGCGATATAGTATAAACAATAATATATTCTGCCCTAATTTCCACCTATTTACATCTATTCCTTAGCCTAGACACCAGATTGGATAGTCTACACTTTTTAACATCGTTTACAGAATTCCTGATTTTGCTGAAAAACTCATTTTTTTTCCAAATATTCTCTATAGTCTGGATGGCTCCATAGCATATTGATATACTTGATATTTGCTTCGTTACCAGGATCTAATGTCAATATTTGTTCAACATGATATAAATCATTTATCGCAGCACCATAGATATGATTGTATGAAAAAAACCAAAAAACGCTCATAATCTCATGACAATATATTTTAACGTTAATGCCATCATTACAAGCAATTAACTACTGAAAAAATAGCGGAACACCTGCATTAAAGTCAGCCGAATCATATAGTTCAACAATTAGTCTATCCTTTTTTTCAATATTTTTTCAGCTTCATAAAATTCATATGAATCGGTTTTTCTAAGAAATGATTTTATTTCTTTTCCCATAGTCAGAACGTCCTTTATTTTACTAATAATCCTCCCCCTATTCAAAATAAGGATAATTGGTGGGATAGCTCTCTGCATCAGTTAGATTATTTAATATTTTTATTGTTTCCCAATTCACAGGAGCTTTGCTTTTTAAAGAATGTCAAAGTTTAATTACGGTTACTAGTCTTCACCAAAACAAGTATTCCACCGCGCTAACCTTACTTAAATAGCCAGAGTTGCGATAATAGGAAAACAACTCGTGAATTTTCATTGGGTTTTCTCCTTGGAACAGCTTAGAAAGCTTGCTATATTTTTTATAAGTGGTGATGTATTTTAACATAAAATATATATCGATTTTATGCGGATTTTCAAGTGATACCTCCAGCTGTATTCCGGGGGCATCTATCCTTTTAAAAGAGCAATGCACCCCATGAATTGCATAGAAATAGGTCGCCTCTCCCATGCTTACCGCTCCAATTTCTTCATTTTTTGTTAACACTAGGCTTAATAATTTATTTGATAATACAACATAATCTCTTATCAAAATGAAAATCATCTTATCAAATGAGCACGAAAAAAATGAACCTTGAGTATCAGTGTCCATCACGAACAAAGTAAAGCTTTTGGTAAAGTTATAATAGTCTTCTAGCCGCTTTTTTGCTAGTAGATATTTCGTAATTTGATTGACTATCGCTAATAATTGTACCCGACTTAAAGCTAATCTTTTAATTTCCAATTTTGTCTTCCATGTAATATTCCCTTTGCTTTTTAGGGCTTCTTTTTCAAGTTTTTTTGTTATTTTTTTCATAAATTTCACCTTATCGAAGAAGATTTCTCTCCTCCATTCTGTTCATGATTTTAATTTCCAATTTTATCTGAAGTAATGTATATTTTCGCTTCTTTCCAGTTATTATCGTTCGCAGCTTTCTTTATTTGTGTAAAAGACATATTTTTTCCGTATGGGAACACAATCAAACTACACATTATCTTTATGCATCTCTTTTGATGTACTTTAAATAATATACTTTTTTGAAAAGCAAGTCAATAAATACTTATTTTTTATACAGCTTAAAATATAACTGGCCACAGGTGCACATAATTTGGTGGTGGATTTTAATATTTACCTAACGCATCAATATCTATTTTTACTTTGACATGGTTTCTTTGGTTCTACAACTTTCACCAGATAAATCTAGTGTATCTATCTGTAAGTCTATTAACTATTACAGTGGTGCTAATCTTCCCTGTAAGACCAACCAAATGTTAAATTTGTTGTAACCAATAATACTACCAGCTTTTTATTCCCATTTGGAAGGAGGGTAAATGAAATTTGAGGTCACTCTCTTCTTTTTCAAATATTATCCCTCAATAACTCATCCTTCCACAGTAACTTTCTCGTGCGTTTATTTTTCCTTATTTCTCTGTATTTAGCATTATTTTTATCATTATCTGGGTCTAATAACATAATCTGTCTTCGATGACATAACTCTAATAAAATAGCTCCTTTTGTATGCGGATACATTTCCGACCATATTTCACACGCAATTTCATGATATTTTATCGCTTCTTTATTTTCTATTAAATACAAAACAAATGAATAATAATATAATTCACAATGTTCTGAAAATCCGTTAAAAACAATTTCTTGGTTAGCTTCTATTGCTTTTCTAATTTGCAAAAAGTCGATTTTTTCCTTAATACTCACGGCTTCAATTAGTTCCTCGTATTTCCTTGACAACAATAATTTCAAGATGTTATTTTGGGGTAAATGATCCTCAAAATCCATTCTTATACTTTCCCAATGTTTCTTTTTGATTTTATACTCACTATATTCTTTATCAGAAAGTATGCCTTTTTCATTGTTTTCCTTAGCTTCCTGCAACATTATCAATACATCCTCCACTGATAAATCATATAAAATATCGGGGTGCGTAATCAATACGTTGAAAAACATTTTATGCTTATCTCTCCTACTAATAAACAGTTGACATTCCATACTGAAAAAGATGAGCATAAAATAATGGAATACCCCAGGAATATAATTATATCTCATTATAGTTACTAAAAATACTAAATCGTTGAATTCATTCCCTAATTCCTTTACTATTTTTAAATAGCTAATATATGCAAATACCGATAAATTTATGGTTTCAGTGGATATGTACATCCTTTTTTCTAATTCTTGTAGTTTAGGCGTAATATTTTGATACTTTCTCTTTTCTATATCTTTATATACATTCATCCTTATTCATCCTCACCTTCAGTATTTTTTCAGCGTCTTACCCGCTATCAGATATTCGCCTAACATTATCCAATTTCAACTTTTTGACATCATTAATATCAATATTATTAAGTAAAAACATATTGTCGTAAATAGATTCCTCCAAAAATGGATCCTTCTTCTTTTACTAGCTAAGTTTAGCATCTCTTTACATATTTTTTTGGTTCTACTTCACTAATATAAACATAGGTATTCATGTAGAGATAGGCTTGCATAAAATTCAACACAATTAACATAACTACAACCACTTTCTTTATCTCAAAAAAAGAAAAAATGGACCTCCCACAAAAATCAGCATTATTAACAAGTTATTTATAAATGCTATCCGTCCTAAACAGCTTTTTGATTTAAATATAGCTAAGTAAATTATGCTAAGCTTGTATTCGATAAAACTTAAAAAAGATACTAATACAATTATTTTTTCCCAATTACAAATTAATCACTCATACTTATTATTATTTATTTTGATAGCTTCCGTCTAAGTACGCTTTTTCAAATTTTGTTTCATTTGTTGCAGGTTTCATGATAAGTAAAAATAATAGAAACATGATTATAGTGCTAACAATGCCAAGCATAGTAAATAGTAAAAGCATCGCTATTGCTTCAAATTTGTCTCCTCCAAAAAAAAATGCGACGCTAAATATCAAATAAGCATAAAATAATACTGCCGCCGTGAACCAAAAAAGAATATTAAGTAGCGCCGCAATCATTGCTACAAACAAGCTGTCGCACACAGACACTCTTTCTAAATATCTGTTTTTTTTGCTATATTTTTTTTTGTATTTAAATCCTTTTTGCTTATTTCCTTTTCTGATTGACGCTAGCATAATTTCAATTTTTTCTTTTGCTTCTTGCTCTAATTCAGGAAAATCAAGTGTGTAGTATTCAAGAAGATATTCGTCTGTCTTTATTTTCCATTTTTCATATTTTTTGTAATTATCATGGTACCACATATTATGGTAATAGTGTGGGTTTGGCTCACTTACACTACAATAATCTGTTATATGAGGAATATAGAATGAGTTTTCTGATAACCATATTGAAGAGAATTCTGGTTTGAGATTGTTTATCACTAATTGATACTGGTATATGATTACCAAGTATTCAATCCGGCGATTTATTCTCGCTTTACTTTCCTTATTTTTTTTCATTTTTTTAGTTAGAAGATAGTTATATTTTGTGATGTCTGGAAAAATAAGCTTGAAATAAACCGTATGAGCCATTGAATATGACATTTCCTCACTCCTTTATACAATATTGATTGCTTTTTTAAT
>JBOFTV010000063.1:0-19444 GCA_051652245.1 Culicoidibacterales bacterium
CTAAAAATAAGCATATAACGAATGAATTCCGCTAATGAAAATGACCGTTCTCGTGTAAATGCTTTATCCGTTTTCACTCCATGTTGGCGTGCATATGAATCAGTTGTAAGTCCTTTTAATTTTGAAATCATTTTCCCTACTAAATCACACCTTTTCTTGCCTTTGTTTTTAATTTGAAGTTGCTTTTTCATTTCTATACATCCCATCATATTTAGATACGATTTTCAAAAACCGTTCACCACTATTTTGTGGGGCATGTATTCCATGTCAAGCTTTTTCGTTATGGATTTAAGCGGTGAATCTCATTCCTTTTTGTGTGGGTTATTACTATTTTTATTGTGGGTTTATCAGTTTTTGTAAGTCAAAATAAAAATGAATTATCACATTATTACTTGTGATAATTCTTAACTTACAAACATTGGGAAATTAAGGGTGAAGTGTTCAGTGTAATACTTTATAAAAAAATATGGTGAATAATATAATTTAAAAAGCTAAAATATGGGAGGACAGCATTTTATCCTCCTATATCTTGTGTCTTGGTGGAAAAAAAGGACGGTTGGCGACGAATATCTTTAATTATGTTGCATTTTTTGATATAATTATACTTTGATAAGGAGTTAAAATATATGGGCATTGTTAAAGATGAAAAAATTGTAAGACCATCTTGGGTACAAAGATGTTTTTTATGGAAAGATATAGACAAAGCAAGCTTTATCGTAACGCTTGCTATTTTATGTATAGGAATAATATATGTTTATAGTACAACAATGTATTCTTCTGTTTTTTGGAAAGAGAAACCGGCATATGAGACGGCACTAAGGCAGTTTATTTTTGCAATAATTGGATTAGTCGGATATTTTATTATTTTACATATTCCTTCAAAAATTTACCGTAAAAATTGGATAATAATTGTTGGGATAACAATTATTATGATGGTGATACCATTGTTTGGTGAAAAAATAAATGGGGCCAGGAGATGGGTCCAAATAGGCGAGTCATTTCAATTTCAACCTGCAGAGATTGCTAAGCTCGCAATTATTATTATGTGGAGCTCTGTACTTATGACAAACACGGAGTCTTTTAAAGTGAGATGGCGTTTGTTAAAACGAAAGAAAGCAGGCGGGAGAGCGTATCTGAGAAGAATTTGGAAGTCATGGGGAGTACCAATAATCCTAACTATCATTTTTGGGATATTATATCGCTTACAGTCAGATAATGGGAGCTTAATCATCTCAGTAATGTTGGTGTTTGTTATGCTATTTGCATCAGGAGGTCTACCTAGGCATTCATTAAAATTTTTTGTTGGTGGTGTGACAATTGTAGTGGCTGGAATTTTTGGCATGTTTATGTATATTGGAAGCTTGGACCCGAAAACTTTGGTGGAAGGGGGCAATCAAAATTATGTTTTTGCGCGCTTTTCGGCATGGGTGAATCCCTTTTTAGATTATGCTGGTAGTGGTTATCAGGTTTCTAATTCGCTGATTGCTATTTCACGGGGCGGACTGTTTGGTGTTGGATTAGGAAAAGGAACACAGAAAAAGGGGTACTTAACAGATGGGCATAATGATTTTATTATGGCAAATATTTTTGAGGAAGGCGGTCTTCTAACGGTTTGCTTTATCTATGTATTATATGTGACGATTATTTTAAGAGGCTATCGGATTGCACGTGAATCAAGCAATAATTTTGCTAAGATGGCGGTAACGGGCGTTATTACGCTGTTTTTTATTCAAGCATTTTGGAATAGCGCAGGAATAGTTGGTCTATTGCCATTAAAGGGATTAACTGCACCACTAGTTAGTTATGGTGGGACATCATTAATTATTGTCTTGAGTTCACTAGCGTTTGTACAGCGTATTCACATTGAAAATAAGAGAATTGCCAAAAAGAGGAGTGAGAAGGATGGAGCATAATGATTTTGCTGAAATAGTTACAACTATTAGAAAAATTAAGCAAGATGACTTGTTTAAATTATATAGTGAGTTACTTAAAGCCGTAGAAGATGACTTAGAGAAGGTTGACCTTGTCCAAAAATATAAAGAAGCACAAGAAAATTATACAATAAACAGAAAAAGTAATTTAGCAGTAGAAGAGCTTAGGGCAGCAAAAGCTAGATTAGATGATCAAGTGGAATTAAAAGAGTTATTTAAGGTAATTAGGCGGGTGGAATTCTTTATTGATGATTTGAATTATTCGATAAATAAGCAAATTATCAGCAAAAAAGGAAGCTGTAAGTCATAATTATACTAGTGGCTTTGGGGGGGACAAGGGAATGAACTTTGGCGAAAGGAATGATAAAATAGATGAAAATAACATCTGGTAAATATCGAAATCGAAACATTGAAACATTAGAGGGATCGGCAACAAGACCAACATCTTCTAAAATAAGAAGTGCAATTTTTAATGCGCTGGGTCAGCACTTTACCGGAGGACGTGTGTTAGATTTGTTTTCAGGCAGTGGAGCAATGATGTTTGAGGCAATAAGCAGAGGTTTTGCCTCAGGAGTCTGTGTAGATAGCAGCATTGCCGCAATCAAAGTCATCAAAAAAAATATTGCCCTATTGGGACTTGAAGAACAAATTGAAGTTAGACAAAATGATTATCAGTATTTTCTTAAAATATCACAAGAAGCACTGAAATTTGATTTAATTATTGTTGATCCCCCTTATGAAATGAAGGTGGTGTCAGACATCATCACATTAATTGATACACTGGACTTACTAGGGGAAGCTGGAACACTAGTATTTGAGTATTCTAATAAAATATACAATGATATTAAGGCGGAAGTGCCAAGTAACTTTACTGTTGTGTTTGAACGAAAATATGATGCAACATCAGTAATTATGCTAGTGAAGCAAGCAGGACTAACTCTAAAGGAGGAAATAGAATGATTAATGCTTTATATCCTGGAAGTTTTGACCCGGTTACAAATGGTCATCTTGATATAATAGAACGGTCGGTAAAACAATTTGATCATCTTTATATTGGAATTATTGATAATATGCAAAAAGCACCGATGTTTACGACCGTACAAAGAGTGATGATGCTAGAAAAAGCTGTGGAACACTTGCCCAATGTTAGTGTGGTAACATTTAGTGGGCTGTCAGTAGATTGTGCTCATGAATATGGTGCAAAAGCATTAATTAGAGGCCTAAGAGCGATTAGTGACTTTGAGTATGAGCTACAGCTTGCTTCGACCAATAGACGAATAAATCCGGATGTGGAGACGATGTTTTTAATGGCTAAAACAGAGTTTTCTTATGTAAGTTCTTCTTTGGTAAAAGAATTAAGTGCATATGATGCAGATGTTAGCTTTTATGTTCCCTTGTGTGTCGAGGATGCGCTAAAATTGTTTGAAGAAGAAAAGAGGAACTAACGATGAAAACAGATTTTTTTAAAAAAATTAAAGGGCTAGATGGATTTGCACTAAAAATAATTGCAACAGTTTCGATGCTAGTCGATCACATTGGTGTCATTTTTGTGCATCAGCTACCATATGAGGTGGTTATACAATTAAGAACGTTTGGCCGAATATCTTTTCCGATTTTTGCTTTTTTAATTGTGCAAGGATTTTTACATACAGCAGATAGAATGCAATATCTAGCAAGATTGCTGGGATTTGGTGGTCTAATAATTATTGTGCTGGCGCTAATTTCAAGATTACTGGGTGTGGAAGTACCAACGCAGCTCAATATTTTTATCACGCTCTCCTTTGGTCTAATTGCACTTTGGTGGATTGAGTTTTATTGGAAGACAAGCTGGTTTTTTACGAGTGCTGTGCTCTTTTTCTTCATTGTATTAGCTGATTTTATTCATGTTGATTATGGAGCATATGGAGTATTGACAATTATATTATTTTATGTTGCTAGAAATAATTTGGGGCTAATGGCAATTGGCTTTATGGCGTTAACGACTTTAAATGTAGGAATTGAGGTTTTGAAGATCAATAACGCTAGCATTTTACAGCTTTACTCAATTGCTGCACTGCCGCTAATTTTTATGTATAATGGAAAAAAGGGCGTCGGTAAATTCAAATATTTCTTTTACTTTTTTTATCCGGCACACTTTTCAATATTAATTATTCTTCGTTATATTCTCTTTGGTGCTTAAAATAGTTAAACGAATTCAGTTCGCAAGAAATGAATTTTTTTTCAATATAGGAGGTTATGTTTATGAATACAATTAAGGTTATGGGAGAGACTCTTTCAAATAAGATAGCAGCCGGAGAAGTGGTGGAAAGACCAAAATCGATTGTCAAAGAATTGGTTGAAAATGCGCTCGATGCGCAAGCAAAAATAATAAAAGTTTTAATCGAAGATGCGGGAATTAGAAAGATAATTGTTGATGATGACGGAAGTGGTATGTCAGAAGATGATGCCCTTTTATCATTTCAAAGACATGCAACAAGCAAGATATTTACGGAATTAGACTTATTTAATATTGGAACCCTTGGATTTAGAGGGGAGGCTTTAGCAGCTATTTCGTCAATTAGTAAAATTAGTTTACATACTGGAAAAGCAAACAGGGCTTCAACACTAATTAAGATAGCGGGTGGTGTGTTAGAAGAGGTTTGTCAAAAAGATGAGCGCTTGGGGACAAAAATAGTAGTTGAGAATATTTTTTATAATACCCCCGCAAGACTAAAGCATCTTAAGTCGTCGCAAACGGAGTATATGCATATTTTCGAATATTTACAAAAAATGTCACTTGCTCGCACCGATGTACGGTTCGAATTTGTTGCGGATGGTCGCCTGGTTTTTAAAACGTATGGGACTGGTAAAATTGAGCAGACGCTGGCAATGATTTATGGTGATAAGATTGCTAATTATTATTATGAGTTTAGTGCTCAAGATGGTGATTTCAGCGTGTCTGGAATTATTACACATCCTCAAATGCAACGTTCAAATAATAAAGTGATCAATTTGGCAATTAATAGTAGAACCGTCCGCCACTATGGAATTAATCGTGCTATTATTTCGGGATATGGAAATTTGTTGCCAAAAGGAATGTACCCTATTGTTGCAATTAACGTTGAAGTAGATACCCAATTAGTTGATGTTAACGTGCATCCAGCAAAACTTGAAGTGAGGCTAAGCCAAGAAAAACAATTAGAAGATTTAGTCAAAAAAGCGGTGGAAGAAACCTTGATTACTGAAAATTTAATTTACAAAAATACGAGCCAACCGCGGAAAATAAAATCTTCAGAGCAATATAGCTTATCACTAGAAAACACACAAAAACAGCATCTAGTTGCGGAAAAAACAGAACTATATGTTGCAGGACCAAGGAAGGTTGTAAATTATCCTAATGGTGTTGACGTTAAGAGACCAAGTAGAGTGCTTACACAAGCGGAACAACAGGCTGTTGCACAAATAATGCCAGTGGCTGCTGTACAACAAGTAGAAGTACAAAAGCTAGTGGAAATATCAGCGTTAGCCCCATCTTTGGCGGAAAATGCGGGAAAGAAAACGGCAATTGAAGTGCTAAGGCAATTAAGTGTTATTGGTCAGTTTGATGCAACATATATTTTGGCACAGAGGGACACATCGTTGTATTTAATTGATCAGCATGCGGCCCAAGAAAGAATAAAATATGAGCAGCACATGCGTGCCGTGCGCAATGATACAAGAATTCCCACACAGGACTTATTATTTCCGCTATCAATTCACCTCGAATTAGAAGCACTAAATGCAGTGAAAGCGTATAAAACAGAATTAGAAAAAAACGGCATAAACTTAGAATTATTCGGTGTTGCTGATGTGCGGGTAAATTCAGTGCCAACATGGATTCAGAAGCTGGATATTGAAGTGTTTATTCGGAAAGCAATTGACTGTTTAGTTATGTATGGTCAGTTCGACAATGCAATTATTAGAGAAAAAGAACTGATAATGTTAAGCTGTAAGTATTCAATTAAGGCTCATGATCAACTAGATAAAGTAGAGATGGAAAAACTTATTTATGAACTCAGTGAAACAGAAATACCCTATACTTGTCCACATGGTAGACCAATTGTAATTGAGCATTCAAAGTATGAAGTTGAAAGGTGGTTTAAGCGTGCTTAAGCAAAAGGTTGTTATTATATCAGGACCAACAGCATCAGGAAAAAGTAAGTTTGCAATTGACTTGGCTCAGAAAATTGGTGGTGAAATTATTAGTGCAGATTCAATGCAGGTTTTTAAAGGACTTGATATTGGAAGTGCAAAGGTAACTATTGCAGAGCAGTTAGGGATAAAACACCATTTAATTGATGAGATAGCACCTGATAAACTCTATAGTATTGCCCAGTTTCAAATAGAAGCAAGGAGTGCCATAGCTAAAATTAGTGCATCAGGGAGAGTACCAATTGTTGTTGGCGGAAGTGGCTTATATATTCAATCGCTAGTGTTTGATTATGAGTTTTCCAAGCAAGAAAAGTTAGACTTAATCAGGTACGAGAAAATAAGTGATGAAGAATTATTTAAGCGATTACAGGTAGTTGACAGCGAAGCTAGTTTGAAAATTTTACCCCAAAACAGGAGACGTGTAATTTATGCAATTGCGCTAGCTGAACAAACAGAAGCAAATAAATCGAGTCGGGAGCGTAAGCAAAAGCATGAATTATTGTATGATATTTTTCCAATTGCTTTGATGCCAAAAAGAGATCAGTTATATCATAATATCAATATGCGGGTACTAGATATGATAGCAAAGGGGTTAGTTGCTGAAGTTGAATATTTTAATGGGCATTTTACTTTATGTGATCAGGTTAAAAGTGCGATTGGCTATCGTGAACCGCTAGCATTTATTAAAGGTGAGATAGCAACAAGTAAACTTTTAGTAGAAGCAATACAGCAAAACACACGTAAATTTGCCAAAAGACAAGTAACATGGATCAGGAATCAACAAATAAAGTATTACCAAATCACAACAAACGAGTTAACAAAAGAAGAAAAACAAGACCTACTATTCTTCTTAGAACAAAAATAAGGCATCAATGAAACGATAACTTAGCTAAATATATGATATAATATAGAATGAAAAAGAAGAAAACAGGTGAAAACAATGAAAAGAACCATTGCAATAATTGCTGCAAAGGCTGCGTTGATCCTAGGAAAAATTATGAAGCGAGGCTCAAGTTTTCCCGGATACGTGGCGATTAGAATTGATGAAAACATTGGAAAAAAGTTAAAAACAGAGCATTGTATAAAAATTGCTGTTACGGGTGCCAATGGTAAATCAACAACAACAGCATTACTTGCAGAAATTTTACAGGAAAATGGCTACACAGTTGCTGCTAACTTGAAGGGCTCAAATATGAGACCAGGTGTGTTAACGGGAATTTTAGCAAAAACAACATTAACCGGATATGTTAAAGCAGATATCATTTTGATGGAAGTTGATGAATTTTCTTCACCTAAGGTGTATCGTGGGATTAAGCCAAATTATTTGATAATGACAAATGTTTTGCGTGATCATATTGAACGACAAAGTGATATTAGCCATGTTATGGCTAAAATAGCCGAGGAACTTACAGAGCAAACAACTTTTATTTTAAATGGGGATGATCCGCTTGTTTCAAGCTTGATGTATGGCTCAAAAAATAAGCGCTTGTATTACGGTATTTCGGATATTAATCAAGGAGTGGTAAAACCAAGTGGTGCCATTGCGGGGAAATTTTGTTTGCAATGTGAGGCAAGGTTAGTCTATGAAACCTACTTTTATGAGCATATTGGTTTGTATAAATGTCCCGTGTGTGGCTTTGGGAATAAGGAAAATAATTATAGTGCGACAGAAATTAATTTAGCTCAGCGTTATATGATAGTCAATGGAACAGAAAAATATCAGATGAATTACGATGCACTGTATATGTATTATAACGTGCTTGCGGCAATTTCGATGGCGCAAGAATTAGGAATTAGTCATGCGGATATTAGAAAAGTAACAGATGATTTTATTGTAGGCAATGCGAGGCTAGAAAAGTTTTACCTCTACAAACGAACAGGGGTTATGAATTTTTTGAAAAATGCGACATCGCTTTCTGCAACAATTGATTTATTGGATGCTGATAAAACGGATAAAACGGTTGTTTTTGTAATGGATGATACATATGATGGACGTTACTTTATTACGCAATGGTACTGGGATGCCCATGTAGAAAAACTTGCAAGAAATGAGAGCATTAAATTTTTTGTATGTACGTGGAAGCGTGCATTTGATATGGCGGTTCGCTTAAAAGCAGCCGGAGTCCCCCAAGAAAAAATCATAGTCGAGCCTGATATGAAAAAGGCTGTATCAATTTTACGCGAGCAAACGGTAGGTGAGGTGTACCTTGGTTATGATACCGATTCACATAGCATTGGTAAAGTTGTGAGCGCTTTGGCAGAATATCCAGAAAATGCGCACTTACGCAAATGAGAGAAATGAGAGATAAGATGAAAATATTTAAGATCGTTTATTTATGCCATGATTTACTTGATTTTGATGGTACCCGAGGAGATATGATTTACTTTTTACATCGATTAGATGCCTATGGTATTTCGTATAGCTATCAAAAACACCTTGTAGGTGAGAAAATTGATGTCAGTGATTTTGATTTTATTTATGCGGGAGTGGCACCTTGCAAATATGAACATCTTTTTTTAAGGTGCTTAAAAGAGGATGTTACGGGATTGAAAACATATATTGAAGCGGGGAAAATCATGCTTGCTGTTGAACAATCCTTTCTTTTTTTAGGGAAAATGTTAAAAAAAGCAGAGAGCAAAATACCGTTATTAGACATTCTGCCATTTACTGTTACAGAAAATAAAGCGTATACCATTGGTAATGTTTTACTCAAAAGTCAAATATCATTAGATGGTGTGGGTGAGTTTCGTTCTGAGTTGAACGGTTTTTTTAATTCGCGATACCAGTTTTGGACTGATCAAGAGGATTGCTTAGCTGTAGGAACGGTACTACTGGGGCAAGATTATCTTTGGGAACGAGGATTTGAAGGTCTTGTTTATAAAGGATTTTTGGGTACACAGTTGCGTGGTCCAATTTTACCGCGAAATTATGACTTATGTGATTATTTAATCAGTCAAATGACAAAAAGAACATTACCGGAAATATCATCCTCACTAGAAAAAGCAGCAAAAGAACATTTAACAGAAGAAAGTTACGCTTTTATTGAAAGTGGAGAGCAAAAAAAGGAGTATAACTATGTCTCATAAGTCTCATAAAAAAACAGTGCGAAATTCATTTGCCAGCGCAGCAATGATTTCGACAGTTGGATTAATTCTGACCCGTGTTATTAGCGTGATTTATGTCATACCTTACTCAAAAATGACAATGAATACAGATGCAGCAACGGTATATAATTGGGCGTTTTACATGTACTTACCTTTTTATGAGTTATCACTAGCGGGACTTCCCTTTGCAATAGCCCGGTTAATTGCAATGTATAATGCCAAAAAGGAATATACAACGTCTAATAGAGTGTTGAAGTACTCGCAAATTATGATGCTTATAATGGGAACAACTTTATGTTTATGCTTTATCGCATTTAGTGGTGTCTATGCAAGTTTTAAAACGGGTCTTGCGCGACCTGATCTATATGCACCATTACAGCAAGCGTTGTTGGTGATTGCGCCATCATTAATATTAATTCCTTTAATGAGTGGAATGCGCGGATATCTCCAAGGATTTCAGAGTGTCACAGGGGTAGCAATTTCGCAAGTTGTAGAACAAATTGTAAGAGTAAGTATCTTATTGGTAACATTGTATGTCGGCATATATGTCTGGGGAAATGCCCATGGATACGTAATGAGTTATGCGATGGTATCAATTCCCTTTGCAGGGCTGGCAGCAATTTTCATCATGATTCCGTATTATCGTGGTGTTAGAAGATTACATTTAACCCAGATGAAGCAAGCAGCTGAAAACAGCAGGTATAAAACAAAATATCTTATCAAACAGATTGCATTGACAGCAATTCCTTTTGTTCTGGCAAGTTTTGCCACAACACTATATGGTCAAATAACAAACCTAACATTTGAAAATGTCCAAGTTTGGAGTGGCGTAAGTGCTAAAACAGCAGAATTGCAACTCCAAATAATAGCGGAGTGGAGTAGTAAATTAGTCGCAATCCCCTTAACTTTTTCAATGGCATTATCGTTTGCTATTATTAGTTTTATTACGGGAGCATTTGAAGGAAATAATACTAAGGAAGTCAGAAAATACACGGTGAAATCATATGGAATGACAACTTTTTTTACACTAGGATCTGTTCTAGCAATGATTACTCTAGCAGTACCGCTAGTTAGCTTCTTTTATGGGACCGAGCCTTATCATTTAGAAATAGCACAAGCCCTAAGATTAGATGGGTTTCGTGGGGTACTGTTTGCTTTTGAAGTGGTAACCATTGCAATCATGCAAGGGCTAGGTCAGAAAAACAAAGCAGTGTTATACAGTTATGCTGGTCCGGTAGTTAAATTAGCATTGAATATCCCGCTTGTGTACTTTCTAGGTATATATGGGGATATTCTTGCAACAATTATTGGACTACTAGTTGTGGTCATTCTTTGTACAAAAAAAATAATAGTAATCACGAGTATAAAACCAAGCGAACTTTATCGAACGATTATCAAAACAGCTATGGCAAGTTTCCCAATGGTGATAGTAATCATTGGGATGAACATCTTAGTTCCAGCGATTTTTCCAACGATATTTACAAGCAGGGTCTTGGCCTTAATCTATATTGCGGGAACAGGATTATTAGCAATTATACCATTTTTATACATTTCTGATAAAATTGGATTATTGCAAGAAATATTTGGGAAAGAGATTACAATGACTAATTTTATTAAGAAGATTATCATCAGGCGATAAAATTGTGGCTATAAGGATTTCTTTTTGCTATAATTAATGGTGATAGACTAAATAAAAAACGACTTAAACTGAGAGGAAAATCGGAGTGAACAAAGAATCAATATATTCAATGACCCTAGAGGGCTTAGTTGAATGGATGGCAGATAATGGCCAAAAGACTTTTAGAGCAAAACAAATTTGGAAATTTTTATATGAGGGACGAGTAGCAAACTTTGAAGATATGCACAATATTGGAAAAGATTTACTTAAATTGCTAGCACGTGATTTTGAACTAAATGTTTTAACGCAGGAAATTATTCAAAAATCAAAGGACGGAACGATTAAATTTTTATTTAAGTTGGCAGATGGTGAGTTAATTGAAACCGTGCTGATGAGGCAGCGATATGGAAATTCTGTTTGTGTTACGACGCAAGTGGGGTGTAATATTGGTTGTTCTTTTTGTGCAAGTGGTATCCTTAAAAAGCAAAGAGATTTATCAGCTGGAGAAATTGTAGCCCAAATAATTTGTGTCCAACGCTACTTAGATGAATTTGAAGTTGATCAAAGGGTAAGTCACATTGTTGTTATGGGAATTGGCGAACCATTTGATAACTATGATAATTTAATGGACTTCCTTAGAATTATTAATAATGCTCACGGACTTGCAATTGGTGCAAGGCATATTACGGTTTCAACTAGTGGTATTGTACCCAAAATATATGCCTTTGCCGAAGAAGGGTTGCAGGTTAATTTAGCAATTTCATTGCATGCCCCTAATAATGAGCTGCGAACAAAATTGATGAAAATTAATGGTGTTTTCCCGTTAGAGAAATTATTAACTGCAGTTTGGAGCTATGTTGAAAAAACAAACCGACGCGTAACATTTGAGTACATCATGATCGATGATTTCAACGATCACAAAAAAGAAGCAGTTGAGCTGGTGGCGTTAATACCAAAAGATCTACGCCATATGGTATATGTAAATCTAATACCATATAATCCTGTTAATGAACACATAGGTTATCGAAAAGCAACACATGAAAATATTATGGCATTCTATGATATTTTGAAAAAAAATGGTGTAACCGTGGTTACACGTAGTGAACAGGGCAGTGATATTGATGCAGCATGTGGCCAATTACGTGCACAAAAGATGGTAAAGGAGTAAAGTAAATGCAAACATTTGTAGAAAGTAATAAAGGCCTCGTTCGAAGTAAAAATGAGGATAATGCTGAAATACTTATAAAAGATGATATTGTTTTTATGGCTGTAGCAGATGGAATGGGTGGACATAAGGCCGGTGACATAGCAAGTAAAATGTGCTTAAAATGCTTAAGTATAGCATTTGAAAAATTTGATCTTTCGTTTGAAAAAGAAGAGGCGAAAAAATGGATTGGTAAGCTATTTGAAGAGATCAATGTCATCATTCACCGTGAGTCAATAACCTCAGAGGCATATACCGGTATGGGAACAACGCTTGTGACGGCTTTAATTCACCCGGATTATATAATTATTGGCAATGTTGGTGACAGTCGCGCGTATGTAACAACAGATGATAATAAGTTATTGCAGGTTACCGAAGATCATACACTGGTTGCTGAATTATTTCGCCAAGGTGAGTTAAGTGAAGAAGAATTAGAAACACACCCCAATAAAAATATTTTATTGCAAGCAATTGGAACAGAAGAAGATATTGTTGTGGATATTTTTGATTTAGAAGGTGGCATCCCCAATCAAATTTTACTTTGCTCAGATGGACTAACAGGCATGATTTCAGCAGAGAAAATTGAAAAGATAATGTCTGATAAGATTCCCCTTGATAGCATCGGACATGATTTGATTTCAGCTGCAAATGATGCAGGCGGAAAAGATAATATTACTGTTGCTTTATGGAAAAGCAAAGGGGGATTTAGTAATGGAAATTAAAGAAGGAATGAAAATAGATGGTCGCTATAACGTTCAAGAGTTAATTGGTGAGGGCGGAATGGCTAATGTGTATCTTGCAGAAGATATTATTTTAGGGAGACCTGTAGCTGTGAAAGTGCTCCATAATCAGTTGGCAAAACAAGAGCGTTTTGTTGAACGCTTTCGCCGTGAGGCAGAGGCTGTTTCATCATTAATACATCCCCATATTGTTGAAATTTACGATGTCGGTGAACAAGATGGCATGTACTTTATTGTAATGGAATTACTTGAGGGTAAGACAATTAAGGAATATGTAAGATTGAAGCATTTTTTAAGTGTGTCAGAAACGATTTCGATTATGAAGCAGGCATCACAAGCAGTTGAACTTGCGCATCGCAATGGAATTATTCATCGAGACTTAAAACCGCAAAACATTTTCATTAAAGATGATGGGACAATAAAAATCATGGATTTTGGTATCGCCTATCAGCAGGAAGCAACACCGCTAACGCAAACAAATGCTGTCATGGGATCAGTGCATTACTTATCGCCAGAGCAGGCAAAAGGTGAAAATGCTACTGTGCAAACAGACATTTATTCACTAGGTATCGTTATGTTTGAAATGCTAACAGGAAATGTCCCGTTTTCTGGAGATTCAGCGGTAAACATTGTGCTACAACATTTGCGCGAACCAATTCCCTATGTGAGTGATTCAAATATGCATATCCCGCAAAGCGTGGAAAATGTTGTAATTAGAGCAACGGCTAAAAATCCCGACGATCGTTATCAGACATTAGAACTGATGCGAAAAGATTTGGACACATGCTTAAATGTTGAGCGGATGAATGAGCCAAGAGTTTATTTTGAAGCACTAGAACAGACAGCAGAAATTGCCCCTAAATTAGAGGTAGAAGAAATAGAAGCGCCAGAAAAACCACCCTTTAAATTAAATAAGAAAAAAGCAGCTATCTTAAGTGCGGCAATATTAGCGGTACTAGTATTAATTTTTTCAGTTATTACAATGCTAGGAGCAAATAATGTAATGATGCCCAATATTGTTAATAAAACAGAGGCAGAAGCTATTAGTTTGCTCCATAGTGCCGGGTTACAGCCAGGAACAATTAGTAAAGAGGCATCGGAAAGTGTAGAATTAGGTAAAGTGATTAAAGCTGAGCTACCAGAAAAAACAAAAGCCAAGCGCGATGAACGAATTAATTTCACTGTCTCTAGAGGTAAGTTAGTAAAGATGCCCAAAGTAGTAGGCAAGAAGCAAGCAGAGGCTGAAACGCAGTTATCAACGGCAAAAATAAAATTTAAAGTAGAAAAAGCAGCGCCAGCAAACGGAGAAGAAGATGGCATTGTCATCAAGCAAAGTCTGTCGGAAAATGCGGATGTCTATATTGCAACAGATGAAATTATTATTACAGTTGCCGAGACTTCACCAATTGAATTAACGGATTTAACGGGATACTATTTAGGTGCTGCTCAGGATTATGCAAACACACATAAACTGATATTAGAAGTAGCTGATGAGTATTCCGAAACAGTAGAGATAAATCGAGTGATTAGAATGCCAAATTATTGGCCTGGAAAGACTGTTAAACCTGGAGATACGATACAAGTTGTTATTTCAAAGGGACCAAAACCAGTTTCAAAACCTAATCCACCAGAAACAAGTAGTAATAATAATACATCAACAATTCCACAAGAAGAGATTACTAGAAGTCCTGGAGGGAATTAATATTGATGCAAGGGAAAATAGTGAAATCAAATGCCGGTTTTTATGACATCCATATTCTCTTAACTGATGAAATTATTGTGTCCAACTCACGGGGAATCTTAAAACATAAAAGTATCGAACCAGTTGTAGGAGATCAAGTAGTCTTAACAAAACAAAATGATGCGTATATTATAGAAGAGGTATTAGGGCGAAATAATGAATTGATTCGTCCTAAAATTGCCAATATTGATATTGCAATTGTTGTAATATCAGTGAAAGAACCAGAGTTACAGTCATATCTATTAGATAAATATTTATCAGTGATCGAATTTAATGATATAAAACCGATTATTATATTCACTAAAATGGATTTATTAGCAGGAAATGAAGTCGTAAGAGTACTTCAAACACAAGCTTATTACCAAAATATTGGCTATGAAGTTTTCTTGGTAGAAAACCAAATAATGCTAGATGTAGAAAAATTTCATCAATTACTGTCACTCAAAACGGCCTGTGTACTAGGACAAACTGGTGTGGGAAAATCAACACTATTAAATAGCATATCTGCTGAAAATGGGCAAAGAGAAACCAATCAAATATCGAAGGCTTTAGGTCGGGGAAAGCATACGACAAGAATAGTTGAATTATCACAGATTAAAGATTATTGGATCGCAGACACACCGGGGTTTAGTTCATTTTCAGTTGTTGATATTAACCAGTTTGGTTTAAGTGATACGTTTATTGAATTTAGTGAATTTCAGTGCAAGTTTAATAATTGTGTGCATATCAATGAGCAAACTTGTGGTGTCAAAGTTGCGGTAGAAAATGGTCAAATTTCTAGGCAACGATTTGAAAATTATCAAAAATTATTTACAGAAATTAGTAAAGGTGGTAAAAAAGTATGGTAAAAATATTACCCTCTGTTCTAGCAGCCAATTTTTCAAAAATTGGTGCAGAAATTATGGCGGTTGAAGCAGGAAAAGCTGATATGCATCATATTGATATCATGGATGGGCATTTTGTTCCTAATATTTCTTTTGGTCCTGTAGTTGTTAAAGCAATCACCAATATTGCAAAAATTCCATTAGATATTCATTTGATGATTAGTAATCCGAGCGAATATTTAGATGTGTTTATTGAACAAAAACCAATGTATATTTCAATTCATGCAGAAATAGAAGAAAACGTGGAAGAGCTTTTACTAAAAATACGTGAAAATGGTATTAAGCCGGCACTAGCAATTAAGCCAAAGACAAAAATTGCGGACGTGGAGCACCTATTTCCGTATATTGATATGCTGTTGATTATGACAGTAGAACCTGGGTTTGGTGGTCAAGAATTTATCGTAGATATGGTTACTAAAATTAAGGAAGCAAAGGCTTTAATTTGTGAACAAGAATATGCTATTGAGATACAGGTAGATGGTGGCATCAATCAGAAAACAGCAGAATTATGCGCTGTTGCAGGAGCAACGCTTTTAGTCGCTGGGAGTACTGTTTATAACGATAAGGCTTCTTATGAATACAACATTAAGCAACTAAGAAATGGGCGATAAGTAATGAAAATAGCGATGGTGACGTTTTGGCCTAAGATTGCCGCAATTGGGGATGAACTTAAGAAATATGATTATGTGTTTGCTTGTGAGAAAGCTGCAATTGATTTAATTAGGTGTGGGGTAGCTTTAGAAGCTGTTGTTTCTGATTTTGATTCAGTAGATGAACCACTGCTGACAATAAAAGCGCTAGAAGCAGTCACTGCTGTTACTGTGCTGCCTAAAATAAAAGATGAAACGGACACACATGCATTGCTTATGTACATCTTGACTAATTACACTTTTGAAGAACTTGTATTATACAATTCATTTGATAGTCGAATTGACCATGCTCTCTGTCTATTTTCGTTATTTGAAAAAGTGGGAGACTTAAAGATTCGGACAGCTCAAACACTTATTTCAAGGATAGAACCGGGAAGCCACGTCATAAAGTGGAACGAAGATTTTACGTATATTTCATTTCTAGCGCTTAGTCCCATCGAAAATCTAAGCATAACAAAAATGAAGTATGAAATAGAGACTAAAAGGGTCAGTGCTTTTAGTGATTTATTGGTCAGCAATGAATTTCTGACACCATCACTACATGGCCAAATCTCATTTAGTGATGGCCAAATTCTAGTCATTTATGCAAAAGACGAAAAGAGATGTGAGCAATAGCGCATATCTTTTTTTAATAAAAAAGAAGAAAATAGTTAGAATAAGCGATAAAAAGTAGAATATTATGAACATGGTGTCAAAAAGCTAAAAAAAGACACTAATCTATTGGAACAAATTAGAAGAAATAGTATAATGATATGTATATGATAAATTAGAAAACGTAGAGGAGACTTTTATGAGTAATACAGATTATATTAAAGAGGTACTAGTTACACACGAAGAGATTATTGCTTTTTGCAAAAAAATGGCAGCTGATTTGGAGTTGTCTTACAGCAGTGATGAAGAAATTGTTTTGCTCTGCGTACTCAAAGGGTCTTTACCATTTATGGCTGAGCTGCTAAAGCATTTTACAAGGAATAATGTTGTTTGTGAATTTTTAAGAGCCTCAAGCTATGAGGGACAGTCAACTGAGTCAAAGGGAATTGTTGATATCAGTTGCAATACATTTGATAGCATTGAAGGAAGAAATATCATTATTCTAGAAGATATTTTAGATACTGGTAGGACGCTACAAGCCGTTAGTGATTATCTTTTTGCCAAAGGCGCAAAAAGCGTGAAAATAGCAACACTTCTAGATAAACCACAAAGACGAGTTGTTGATGTAAAGGCTGACTATGTTGGTTTTACAATCAAAGATCATTTTGTTATTGGATTTGGACTGGATTATGATGAGAAGTATCGTAATCTAAAAGATATTGTTATACCTTACCCAGAAAAATTATAAGGAGGATATGAAAATGAACACACAATCACCGAAAACACCAATAAAATCTAAGGGTCCAAAAGGAAATATAAGAAATTTAATTGTCGTTATTATTGTATGCCTTGTAGTGGGCGGCTATTTTATTATCAACTCAGCAGGGTTGACAAATTTTAATATAAATAAGCAGGAAGAGAAAAATTATAGTGAGTTCTTATCTGCATTACAAGTAAATGACATTGGCGAAGTTACTATTAAGCAAACAACTGATAATAAAATGATGTTAAAATATAAATTAAAAAGTAATGCAGAGGTTGAATATATAGCGCAAGCACCATCAGGGGAACCAGCAGTGGCACTTATTCAAGAAAAAGTATTAGAAAACAATTTTACGCTTACGTATGCACGCGAAACGGATAACCCAATTGTTGGTGGAATATTCCAAATTATGTTGTTCTTGGTACTTCCACTTTTAGCATTTGCTTATTTCTTTTCACGTATTACAAAGTCACAGTCTCAATCGGGAATGCAACATACAAAAAGCCGTGCCAAATTACAAAAAGGTAAAGGGATGACATATGAACAAGTAGCTGGATATGAAGAAGAAAAAGAAGAGCTCCAGGAAATTGTGGCATTCTTAAAAACACCACAAAAATTTCAGGAGATGGGAGCAAGAATCCCTAAAGGAATTTTACTATCAGGATCACCGGGTACAGGTAAGACATTACTTGCACGTGCAACGGCCGGAGAAGCGGGAGTCAATTTCTTTACCATAAGTGGATCAGAATTTCTTGAGCTTTACGTGGGAGTTGGAGCAAGCCGTGTGCGCGACATGTTTGCACAGGCGCAACAAAATGCACCAGCAATCATTTTTATTGATGAAATTGATGCAATAGGTCGCCAGCGTGGAGCGGGTGTTGGTGGTGGAAATGATGAGCGTGAGCAAACATTAAATCAAATACTAGTTGAAATGGATGGTTTTGATCAAAGTAAAGCAGTTGTTGTTATGGCTGCAACAAATAGACCTGATGTACTTGATCCAGCTTTACTAAGACCGGGACGATTTGATAGACAAGTGACAGTTAGTTTGCCTGACATTAAAACAAGAGTAGCAATCTTAACATTAGTTGCTAAAAACAAGCCTGTTAGTAAAGATGTTGACTTAGAAGCTATAGCAAGGAGAACGCCAGGATTTAGTGGAGCAGAATTAGAAAATGTTTTAAATGAAGCAGCTCTACTATCGGCAAGAGATGACAAAAAAGAAATAGGAATGTCATTTATTGAAGAGGCAATTGACCGTGTTATGATGGGACCAGCTAAGAAATCAAAAGAGTATACAGCAAAAGAACGTAATTTAGTTGCTTATCATGAAGCTGGACATGCAGTTATTGGTTTGGTACTAGAGGATGCTTCAATTGTTCAGAAAATCACGATTATACCTCGTGGTCAAGCCGGAGGATATAATTTAATGACACCCAAAGAAGAAGAGTATTTTTCAACGAAGAAGCAATTATTAGACCAAATAGCTGGTTTTCTAGGTGGCCGGGTAGCAGAGGAGATTATGTTTGGCGATATATCTAGTGGAGCACATAATGATATCCAAAATGTTACAGCAATAGCGCGGGCAATGGTTACCGAATATGGTATGAGTGAGCTTGGTCCAATTCAATACGAACAAAGAGAAGGCTCAGTATTTTTAGGTCGCGACATGGGTAAAAAACAGAATTTTTCGGAAAAAACAGCAACAAATATTGATGATGTTGTCCGTAAAATGATTGAGGATCAGCATCAAAGAGTTATTAAAATAATGACTGAGAACAAGAACCTACTTACAGCAATTGCTAATTTATTGCTCGATAAGGAAACAATTGTGCGCGAAGAAATTGAAGAAGTAGCTAAAAAATATTTGCCTGGACCAGCTGAATCGCAACTGTAGTCTAGAAAAAGCTGTCAAGCGTATATTAAAATGTCCCACGAAAATCTAAACATGAGCCTCAAAACTGGCCCTATGTTTTTGGGAATTGGAGTAAGATAAAAACGAACTTCTTCGCCACGGATGAGTCATGGGCGGAATATATTTGACTTT
>JBOFTV010000064.1:0-9621 GCA_051652245.1 Culicoidibacterales bacterium
TTGCTCACACCCTTGAAAACAACAACTATTTTTTGATGTGGGTGAAAGACATTCAGAGTAATGGCATCCTTGGAGCCTTGAACTTAAGGATGAAACATTTGACACATCTGTCCAACGCATTTTAACGCGAAAACAAACAGTTACTGTAAAACAAAATCCTCAGATTTACCGTTTTATGCCATCAAATCAAATTTTTGATTTTGATGGCGATGGAGATTATACACTAAATTTTCGTGTGGTCCGTTTTAACATAAGTGAAACGACATACGAATCTACCGGAAGACGCATTTTCTCTTGATGATATCAAAACATTATATGCTATGCGTTGGGGGCTAGAAACAGCTGTTAGAACATTAAAATATACTGTGGGACTTATGGCTTTGCATACAAAAAAAGTGGTATTCATTTTACAGGAGTTATACTCAAAATTACTCATATTCAATCTCTGCCAACTTGTTGCTTCCTCTATACCCATACAAAAAAAACATACAAAACATGCCTATAAACTCAATGCATGTGCTCTGATTGAAATAGTTCGTTATTTTCTTTCCAAAAATGAATAACCCGATACCATCAATACACTATTTCTCAAATACATCCTACCGATTCGAACCAATAGATCGTTTGAGCGATCATCTACAAATCGCACTACTGCGATACCGTTAAATTATCGTATAGCGTAATTATATTTTTTTTATCGCAGATAGTAACTGTGCTTTTTCATTCTTCCTTCTTTTTGCTTTTTTTGACAGAAAAAAGAAGTTATCTCATTTATTTTTGATAACTTCTTAAGTAATGTCTTTTGTTTACTGAATATTTGATTAACTTAATGACATTGCCGCAGTCCCTGATTATTGTTATTTGTTTTCTATAGCTGTCAGTTTAATGTGAAAAATACCCAACATACAACTGATAATAGCATATGCAAGTTTTGGTAAGCTTGCTTCCACAAAGAATTTAACGACATCTTTGGATTGTTTTGCTAAGTCTACTTGACCACTTGACATCATTCCACTAATATTTGTGATGTTATCAATAGCTAAAAATATCGCATATGCTAAGCATAAGGCTGAAAAAATAAAAAGTAAAATTGAAATTACTGTGACTTTTTTGCCCTTTTTTTCTATTGTTGTTTCTTTAGCCGCTTTTATCGGCTCGACTTTTACTTCTTTTTGTTCCTGCGTGACTTTTACTGGTTCTACTTTTACCTCTTTTTGTTCCTGAGTTACTTCTTTTTGTTCTTTGATATCCATTTATATTTCTCCTTTAAAATTAGTTTACTTATTTATTATACTATTTTTTACTTAACTTACATAGGATAATGACCCTTTTTTTTAAGTTAAATGGTGAAAGCGCTTTACTTTGTGGACTGTGCGGCGTACATTTTTGTGTAGTAGCCATTTTGACTTAATAGTTGCTCGTGGGTTCCCTGTTCAACAAGATTTCCATTGTCGAGGACAACAATTATATCCGCATCTCTTATTGTTGATAATCTGTGAGCAATGATGAATGTTGTTCTGTTTTGTGCTGCAAGTGTTAAGGCCTTTTGGATTTTTCGCTCTGTTTGTGTATCAATGTTTGCGGTTGCTTCATCCAAGACAAGGATACTTGGATTTTGGATTACGGCGCGCGCAAAGGCGATTAGTTGGCGCTGCCCTAATGAAAAATTCTGCCCCATTTCACTGACGAGCTGCTTTAGTCCCTGTGGGTGGTCTAATAAGTCACCAGCACCTATTTCACGTAAAATTTGTTCGACGAATTCAGCGCTATATTTAGCATCGCCCCATGTTATTGTATCCATTAACGTTCCTTTAAATAATACTGGATCTTGCAAAATAATACCCACATGCTCGCGGTAGACTTCACGCCGCATTGCTTGGATTTCAATTCCGTCTACTAATATCTTACCACTTGTGTAATCATAGAAGCGTAACAGTAGGTTCATCAACGAACTTTTACCACTTCCAGTATGCCCAACAATTGCGACTGTTTGGTTTGCTTTAACCGTCAAATTAATTTGCTTTAATACTAAATTAGCTTCTGTATAACCAAAGCTTACATTCTCAAATGTAATATCGCCTCTAAATCGTGGTTGGTTTTGCCAAATTGCATCAGCGCGTTCCGTTTCTTCGTCTTCCTCAAGATAACGAAAATATCTTTGAATTGAAACATTTGCCTGCTCAATAATTGTAATAATGGAAAATAATTGGTATAGTGGCTCGACATAATAATTGACATAGCTTACAAGTAAATAAATCGTCCCAATTGTCAAACCAACTTTTCCTGCATTAAAATAAAGCGACCCTGCATAGATTAAAATCGCGATCCACATCGTTCGCCGCAAAACATTAACAATACTTCCCGTTCCAAATGCCTTTAGCTTTAGTGATTTTTTGTTGTAATCGTAGACTGCGTCATTTAATGCATTAAATTCAAGCTTTGCATGTTCTTCATAGGCAAATGCTCTGATAACTGTAATTCCTTTGAATTGTTCATTTAGAAGCGCATTTAACGCTGAAGATGCACTTCTTGCGGATTCATAATAGCCCGATATCTTCCGCCGATAAAAATAAATCCAGCAGGCGAGTAGTGGTAAGAAAACCAATGCCCCTAAAAACAAGCGGACATCAAGAAAGAACAGTAATATGTATATCCCTAAAAACATAATAAATGCTTGCAATAGCTGGACACCAATGTTTGATGCTAAGGAATAAAACATACTAACATCGCTAATTAAATAAGAAATAAACTTACCATCTTGTCTTTTAGTAAAATAATCCATCGGGAGTTTTTGTAATTTCTCCATCCCTTTAATCCGAAAATCAGCGATGACATTTCGCGAAAAGCGGCGAACATAAATACTATTAAACCAAGCAAAAAATGGATGCATTAGAACCACAGCCAAATATAATGTTAGCGTTTTAAGTAAACTTGGTATGTTTGGCTCATATAGCGCATAAACATCTTGTTTTGAGAGCTCCATTAAGACTAGATTTGTGTTTTGATTATCTGCAAAGTAGGCTTTACCATCTTTTACTTCTATACTTTTAGTGCCTTTTGGAACATCAAAGATAAAATAGCTCGTTACGCCTTCATAGGCAACTATTATTGGTTTGCCTGCATCAATTGCTTGTGCACTATTTTGGGTATAATACTGATTATTAACTAGTACACTTTCGTCTTGCATAGTTGTTTTGTACCATGGGGTTTTCGTTAGCGTTAAAATTGAATTATCAATTGCATACTGCGTCATAATTGGCAACAGTAAAAAACCAATTGTTGTTCCCATTGAAGTCAGGATTACAACAAGAAGCAACTTCCAGTGCTGCTTAATATTTTGCCACATTGTTTTTAAATACATCATCTTTATTGCTCCTCCATTTCTACCTTTTGGTTACTTTCCATGCTTTGATAAAGATATTGCTCTTTATACCAGCCACTCGTTGCCATTAACGCCATATGCGTTCCTTTTTGAATGATTCTTCCATCTACTAACACAATAATTTCATCTGCATGGACAACGGCAGATAACCGATGAGCAATAATAATATTCGTCTTGTTTTCACGATTTTTAATAATATTATCAATTATTTTTGCTTCTGTTGTCCCATCCACTGCTGAAAGTGCATCATCTAAAATCAAAATCTCAGGTTCACTTAGAAAAGCCCTAGCAATCGCCAATCGCTGCTTTTGTCCCCCTGATAACATGACACCACTTTCACCCGTCATCGTCTCCAGTCCTTCAGTAAGAAAGCTCATATCTTTTTGAAAATCGGCTAATTTGATTGCTAAATTAATCTCTTCCGCGGTTGCTTCCATTTTTGCTACTTTTAGATTTTCTTTAACCGTTTTAGAAAACAAAATATGTTCTTGTGGTACATAGCCAAAAAGTTTTCTAATACTTTGGACATTATAGTGATTATAGGACTGACCATTTAGTTTAATCATTTGATCGTCATCTAACCTATATTCACCCAGTAACTGTCGTATTAGCGTTGTTCTCCCCCCACCCACTAATCCTACAATTCCTAGTGTTTGACCTTTAGCTAAGCTAAAATTCAGCTCTTTTAGGGCGAATTCACTGGTAATAGCATCGGGATACTGAAACGAGTAGTTGATTATTTCCAATTTTTGCAGTTGGCGGATGTTTGGTTTGCTATCATCTATTTCAACTTCTGTTTTAATGGATAAAATTTCATCTATGCGATCATATGAAGCATCACCCCGTTTTAAAATTCCAACCACATTGGCAATTGAGAATAAGGGCCAGCCAATCATACCAATATAAAGCATAAATGTCACTAGTGCCCCTGGTGTTAGCTCACTTCTAAAGACCATATTAGCACCTAGCCATAATACAGTAAGTTCCACCATGCCAAAAACAAAATAGAACAAAAAAGTAATGAAGTTCTCATAGAAATCACCTTTTTCATACGTATCACGGACTAGGATAACTTTGTGACTTAGCATGTCGATATTTTCTTGTTGTTTCCCGTATGCTCTAATAGCCTGGATTCCGCGTACTGACTCTAGCAATGATTCACTCAAATCGCTTAATTTTTCTTGGGCTTCCATGTGAAAAAATCTAATTTTATCACCAAATTTAGATGCAAGTAGAGCGACTAAAAATAGCGGTATCACCGCAATTAGCGTTAATGTTAAATCCGTTGTAATAATCATTGCAAGGACAATTAATAACAAAAACACAGTCCCCTCTAACAAAAAGAAAAAACCATCACTTGTAACAATAGAAACCTGTTTTAAATCAGTTGTCACGCGCACCATCAAATCACCCACAGCATGTTTTTTAAAGAAGCCACCATCCATTTTCACTACATGTTGATAAAATGAGCTCCGGAATGTTTTTTCAAATTTAAGACCTAGTTCATATAAAATATAAATCCAAATTACTGCTGCAATATAACCAATTATGGCAATGATGACTAAAAAGCCAACGCTTTGCCAAAATGTCGCTAACCCTAGTTGATTTTTAGCCATTAAATCAATTGTTTGACCTAATATTTGAGGTGTTACAACTGAGATTACCCCCGCTAAAATATCACCAATAGCGGCAAGTAAAAATAGCTTTCGATTTTCATACATATACCTTCTGATTTTCTTAAATATTAAAAACATCTTATTCTCCTTTAAATACCATAATGACTTTATGATAAAGATAAAAGTGTTGCTCACCTATATAGGTAATCAACACTTCTATTTGATAGCATATCTGCCAAAATATTTTAGTCTTATAAATAATATTAACGTTTTGAGAATTGTGGTGCACGACGTGCAGCTTTAAGTCCGTATTTCTTACGTTCTTTCGCACGGGCATCTCTTGTTAAAAATCCTGCAGCTTTTAATGCTGGTCTGTTTTCTGAATTTACTTCTAACAGAGCACGAGCAACACCATGACGGATAGCTCCGGCTTGTCCTGTATATCCACCACCATCAACATTAACAAACACATCAAATTTCGATACTGTTTCTGTTAATACAAGTGGCTGACGACAAATCATTCTTAACGTTTCTAATGGTAAATACTCATCAATAGTACGACCGTTAATTTTGATAATTCCTGTTCCTGCAATAAGACGTACACGTGCTACTGACGTTTTACGTCGTCCTGTTCCTAAATATTGAACCTTTGCCATAATCTATTTCCTCCTTCGCCTATACTTCTAATGTTTTCGGTTGTTGTGCAGCATGTTTATGCTCACTTCCCACGTATACAAATAATTTTTTGAATTGTTGGCGACCAAGGCGATTATGTGGTAACATTCCTTTAATCGCTCTTTCAACCATTTCGATTGGATATTTTTCGATCATTGTACGTGCATTACGCTTACGTAATCCACCAATATGTAAACTATGGTTATAATACATTTTATCATCCATTTTGTTTCCAGTTAATACAATTTTCTCGGCATTTGTTATAATGACATTATCTCCACAATCAACGTGTGGTGTAAATGTTGGTTTATGTTTACCGCGTAGTACTGCAGCAACTTCTGACGCTAAACGTCCTAAAGTTTTTCCTTCTGCATCTACAATATACCATTGACGTTCAATGGTAGCTTCATTGGCCATATAAGTTCGACTCATCAGCATTTCCTCCTAATAATTTTAATATCTTCACTCTCACAGGGCTGTCGTGGTAGCGAAAATAACGCTATTTACTATGATACTGTTTTTTAGCTCTATTGTCAATACAATTCGTTGTTAATAATGTTGTTTTTTGCTTTTGGGGGGTAAATTTTCAGGGTGAGGCGGACCATTAAGGTTTTAGGTCTTATTTTGGCGGGAATTTAGTTAAAACTATGTTACAATATAGTGAATACTATCCAAGGAGGATTGGCTTTTTTATGGGAAAAAAGATGGAAGTTTATTTGATTTTTGGTGCTTATTTTTGTGGGTTGCTATTTTTACAATTGCCCTTTTGGCGGGATGTCGATTTGTTTATTGCACATTTATTTATTGAGATGAGGACTACTAGTGCAACTTTGTTTTTTACGCGTATTACTTCTTTGGCTGATACTCTGGCTGTTGTTTGTTTTACGGGCCTTTTTACTGTTGTTTTCTGGTGGCAGAAGCGGACTATTTGGGCATATGCTTTGCTTTTTGTAACAGTTACTTCTTCTGTTGCTACATGGGGGCTTAAAAAGCTTGTGGCACGACCACGGCCAAGCATTAGTCCGCTCCAGTTTGAATCAACTTATAGTTTTCCTAGTGGCCACGCAGTTGCTATTTTTACTTTGTGTGGCTTTTTGATTTGCTATTTTTGGTATTGTGGTGTGCGGGATTGGCTTTGGGTGGTTTTGATTGGTTGCTTAGGTGGTCTAATTGTCTTAGTGGGTGTTTCGCGGGTCTATTTAGGGGTTCACTGGGCTACTGATGTGCTTGCTGGTTTTTGTACGGGGGCTGTTTGTTTATACCTTGGGGTGGTCATTTTTTACAATAAAAAAGTGTGATTGTTTTCGCTATCACACTTTTATTTTGCTTATAAATCAGCGTAGGTTGAGAGTTTGATGTTTGGGTTGCTTTTGATTGCTCTACTAAATGATGAATCTGTTAGTGCGGTAATTTCGTAGACTCTTTGAATATTTAACCTTGATTCTGTCATGATTTGTTGATCAATATATCCCGGATGGGTCATGATTTCGATTGTGTCTGCTTGACTGATTTTTGTGATGAGGTCGTTGTAGTATTTTTGTTTCTGGTCATTTGTCATGTAAGCTTCGCCAATTTCGTCGAAGTGTGCTTCAAATGTTGTTACTTGTTTGATACTTTTGGGGATTTCAATTGTTGTGTCTGTTTTAAATACACGCAAGGGGAGGTTGTATTTTTGGGCTAGTCTAATGGCGATTTGTTTAGTTTGATCTGTTAAGAGGTGGGTGTGATGATGGCTGTCTAGGTGAGTTGGGGTGATGCCAGATTGGAAGACTTTTTCAATTTGTGCTGTCCATTCCTGTTCAATTTCAATGAAAGCATCTTTTGTTAATTTTTCGGGGTTTTTAAGGTAATCTGTTATGTGGTAGAAATTACCGTTTTCATCAATTATGTGGGTGTGGGTGTCTAAGAGTGGTTTTTGGCATGTTAGGACCATGTGAACGCCTACTCCTAGTTTAGAATTTTGACTTGCTAGGTCGATTGCATGGGCGAATCCTTGCATATTTGGCATGATTGTTGCTGATGTTAGAATGCCGTTTATGTGGGATTCGATGATGCCATAGTTGATGGCTTTGTTATAGCCGAAATCGTCGGCATTAATGATTAGTTTTGTTTGCATTTTGGTTCATCTCCTTGATTTTATGATAACAGTCTCATAAATGTGAGTCAATGATTTTAGGGGGGAGTTATTAATTCTTATACTCTTTTGAAAATAATTTCATTTTTATTTAGAGATACTTTCTCATAATTCCTATCCAAAAACTGCTGCCATTTTGCCTTATTCGTTATATGACTTTCAAAATCTTTTTTTGTTGCTTCACTGTTAAAGACAATTAAGCGTGGGTTATTTTTTACGTTGTCTTCTGCTATTTGTGTTGCAAAAGTTGTTTTTGACTCTTCTGTAAAAATTCCAGCTGCATAATATGAATATTTAGATGGTGAGAGTCTTTGATTTCTATAGTTTGCTGTAATATACGCTGGTCCTTGGAAAAATTGGACATAGTCGCTTGCTTCCGTGTTTTCTCTTATATAATTATCAAGCTGACTTGTTTCATAACTTTTTTGGCCCACGTTATTTAATGCATTCCACGACAGCACCGAAAATGCTGTGTATGACAGTAATATTGCAATAAAAACTAATGATAGATTAGCAAAAACTTTTTTCTTACTACTATTTTCGATATAGCTGTGTAACTGTCCAAATACATGGACACAAGGAAGCAAAAATATCGGGATAAAACTCATGAAATAATGCATGTTTGCCACACCTGCTAATGAATTAGCATATAAATTAATTAATAGGGCAATAAAAGATATAAGGTATAATTGAAAATACTTGCTCCGTTGCTCCTTATTTATCAATTGGTTAATAAACGAAAGCAAGAAGACTGTAATAACAATTAAAATACCTGTTGGATTTATTGTATCAATCATTTTAAATACGCTTTTTATGACATCAATTTTTCTTATTGGAACAAAACTGCCTAATGTTGAAAAATAAGCAGAATTCAACATTTCCACTAATGCACCATTTTGTAGTAAGTATATAACAAATGGTGGGCAGGAAGGGATTTGAACTCCTGATCCCGGAGGGAACGGAGCTATAGTTGATGTTTATAGTTATGTTGACGTTGGTCTCCCTATAAATCAAGGGTTTATACGTGTTACAGTTTGTTTGAACTCGTTTCAAGTTGACCCGGTTTTGCGATTTAATTAGTAAAAAAGAGAAGTGCATATTTCAACTTCTTAAATCAAATTCTTGCTATCTTCCGTTATGTTTACATTTTGAATATCCACAAACAAATATGAAATAAATAAAGGGATTACACACAATATATATCTTGGATGCACTTCCCAAATTAAGTAGAAGAAGAAGAAGCCAATAAATATTAACATTACCATAATATCAAAAGTACTGTACTGTTTTCTAAAAATCTTTCTGACTCCTGCAAAAAAAAGACCTAAATATAAAATATTTTGGTCTACTTTAGCATAACTATATATAAATAAAGCTACTGCACCTCTACTAAACATTTTTTGATGAATTTGCTTATCATTGGGTTCTAGCACATAAGTAAACCATCCTTCATATAATGGGTCACCCCATAAATAAGAAATTTTCTTAGCATTAAAAGTTACATTCCCCAAAAAACCTTTTTCCTTTTTCCTTTTTCCTTTTTCCTTTGAAAGAATAAAGCCTTCTTCTGTGCTGTTATTTCAAATTTCGGAACTTTCTCAACTAACATCTGAAATGTTTCCACATAATCCATAATATAATTTTGTCCTAAAGTGTGTTCATTCTGAGCTATAAATGTCAACTTAACATTGACCAAAAATGTTCATTTAAAACTGACCACCCTTGGGTTCTTTAGTCAAATCCTTTAAACGATAGCTTTTTCCATTAATATTGAAAATGTGAGAGTGATGAACAAGTCTATCAACAATAGCTTG
>JBOFTV010000065.1:0-10725 GCA_051652245.1 Culicoidibacterales bacterium
ATTTCACATACATTAAACTAGAAAATGGTACGTTTGTTTATGTTTGCATTATATTGGATGCATTTGATTTATCGGTAGTTTCATTTAAGGTAAGCCATTTTATCGACGCAAATCTTGCAAAAGATACGCTTGAGATTGCTGCAGTAGTGTACATGTTGAATTTTTGGAAAGATAAAAAATGATTATCTACATAAATGACTTTGACTATAAGAAAGTAGGATTAGATACGTTCCAGAGGGTGACAAAAGGGTGACAATCAGTTAAACAGTAGAAGAATAAGCTACCACCAAACAAAATACACCCCATTCCCCACAGAAAAACCCCCTAAAACCCCCCTCACAAATTTCTGTAACTCCGCTCTCTCCGGATTCAGGGGTTCGAATCCCTTCCTGCCCACCATAATAAAATCATTGATTCTATAGGCTTTAAGGCTTATTTTTTTTATATATCAATAATCAATAGACTCTTTAAATCTAAAGGATTGCACACAATTGCACAGCTTAAAAAATTATTTTAAGTCATCTGCAAGAAGTTGAGCAATCTTTTTTTCTGTGTCTAATAAGGCATGTCCATAAACACGTTCTGTGAAAGCACTTGAAGAATGTCCAACTCTTTGGGCAATTAATGTACTTGGAACACCTATACCAATTAGATGGGATACATTTGAGTGACGCAAGCCATGAAAAGTAATTCTTTTTAGTCCGTGTTTTTTAATCAGGGTGTCGAATTTTTTGGAATAGTGTGAACCGTTTGGCTTTACGCCATCAATGGCAAACACAAATTCTTTATGATACTTTTTCACATTTTCTAACAGTAAGATGGTTTGGCTGTCAATTTGAATTGTCCTAATGCCTTTTCTTGATTTTGGTGTTTCTTTTCTTTCATATTCTTTTGTTAGCCTATTATAAACAAAAACTGTTTTAATTGTCCATATCGTTTCAGTTACATCATTCCAGCGTAAGCCAAGTAATTCACTTAATCGTGTGCCACTTCTAAAAGCTAGAGTAAATAAGGCTTTGTATATGTCTTCTTCATCATCAATTAATTTGATGAACGTATCAAATTCTGCTTTTGTCCAGATGTCTTTTTCTTTTTCAGTTTCTTTTAGTGGTTTTATGTTTTGATAGGGATTTACTTTTATCCAACTTTGTTGACATGAAAAGCAATTCTGTTGGTAAAATTCATTTCAATAATTTCAACGCCGAAAAAATCGGCTAATACGTCATTGTCGATAAATTGTTCGAATGTTATTTTTTCAAGTACCTTTTTTATTATTTCTATCCCAGTCATTGTTTTGATTTCTTGCTCTGTTATCAAAACAAGTACCTCCTTTTACTTTTTTAGTTTGTTTTTGGATTTTAAGGTATCGATAGTTTGTTGTACTAAAAGATAATCTTCTTCAATTAGATCTTCTGCATTGTAGAAATGTATTGAGTTGTTGGGGTTGTTTTCTAATAATTTGTTATAGTAATATTTCCAGTCTTGATTACGTTCAGGGGTGTTTGTTTCTCCAAGTAAGTATGATACTGTTGTATTGAATATTTTGGCAAGGAGGAGTAATGTTTGTTGATTTGGCTGTGATTGCCCATTTTCCCATTTATAAACACCACTTTTTGCTATATTTACCTGTTTACCTAATTCTTCAAGTGTGAGTCCTTTTTGAAGCCTAAGTTTTTTTAATCGTTCTGAAAAAATATTAGTCATTATATTACCTCTTTCATTAAAAAAGTTTCCTTTATGAGTATTATTATATAACAAAAAACAGGAAAAAAGATAAACGTTCTCCAAAAGAGGAAAAATAGTTGACCAAGGTTTCCTTAAGGTGTATAATTAGGTTGTAAAGTTCTCTAAAAGAGGAAAAATAAAAAAAGTTATTAATTATCAAAAATAATACAGAACAAAAAAGGGTAGTGTCAAAAGTTTATGAAGAATAGCGAAATTAGGAAGCCGTATAGGAAGCAGAGAGTTTCAATAATTTGAGCCATTTATCAGGCATTAAATCTGAAGTGTTGAAGCAATCAAGTTGAAGAGGTGTTGCATAATTAAACGTAGAATGAGGTCTTAGGAAATTAAAAAAGGCAACATAAGCAGCCATATAAGAATTGGCAGAATGAATCGTGTGGTACCCATTAGTACCATGATAGTTTTGTTTGTAAGTCCGATTAAGTCGTTCTTCAATTTGTTTGAACTACCGATATTTTTTAGAGAGTTCATCCTTATTTGAAACATCGATAACCTGTAGCGAGTCAAAAGAAATATCTTGCATTTTGAAAAAAAGTTGAGCAGCGTTGTAAATAGGGTTACCATCAGTAATGAAGGTAAGATCATCAGGAAAAGCATTTTTAACCTTTTTAAGAACATTCCACATGGAAATACAAGAGACCTCTGTGTCACGTTTTTTAACGATTTCATAGGACAGAATATCCTTAGAAACCGGGTCAGAAAAAAAGAAAACATAATGGTTTTTAGCGCGTACGTTAATGTATGTTTCATCACCTACAATAGCTGAAGAAATATCTTTATGTTGATAAGAATCAACGAGCGGTTGTATAAGTGAGGCAACAGATTGGGCATAATTATCGACTGTTTGGTGTGAAATGTTAATGCCACGTACCTGTTTAAGGATGAGAGTAGTTTTTCAAGTGGACAGACCATAGTTAATATAGTATGTCATAATCAGACCAAGCGTATTCTGATCACAATGGATTTTGGTTAGGTTAACTTTAGTTGAGCAAATAAGAACATGGTCTTTTAAAGACTGGAGATTAACATCAAATTGTCTATAGTGGTAACTCAATTTATGTTGATTTGAAGAGGTTTTCAGATGAAAGGCTGCATCAGTATCCAATGCGTTTTTATTTGACAAACAAAGACAGAATACTTAGAACGCTCATGTGAGAGTGAAAGTTTTGTTTTACAGTGAGAGCAATAGAAGCCCGCCTTTGAACGAGGAGAAAATTTCAAACTAAAAGTATTAGCACATGCTTTACAGCGAAATTGAGTGCCTTTATTGTTATTATCATAGATATAGTCATTTGGTGCGTTACAATGAGGGCAGGGATGGATAAAATCAATCTTTTTCTTCCTTTTAACCGGCGTGAGTATTTTCCCATTTTCAAGAGCTAATTGATGAATTTCATCAAAAGAAAGTTGATTTTGAAAATCAGAGATGTCTTTGACACATAGCGGACAAGAGGTGGTTCATCCACAGTGAAATCAGCATAGGGTATTGGTTGATTTTTTGTAGTTACTGTAAAGGATTTAGTTGCATTCAAAATGGTCTTGAGATGTGGATTAAGAATATCATTCAAAGGATGAATAGCAAGTTCAGCTTGCTCCATAAGATGATTTATATCAAAGCTTTTGAAAAATGAATCAAGAATAGCTGGAACTTCATCAAGAAGAGCAAGTGGTTCGAGATGTGTCCGTAAAAAATATAAATTAGCACTTAAAGAGTTTAAATTTTCGCAAAAATATGATATAGTTTTCTATCTTTTTCTATAAAAAGATTAGCATTACGAATAAGTGAACAAAATAAAAAAAAGTCAAAAACTTCGATTTTTGACACTACCTAAAAGAAGAGGAGGGAAATTAATGTTTTAAAGGAATGACATATAGGAAATGAGGTGAAATGAATGAGTACCGGGTTAAAGTACAAATTAAAAGATTTAGAATTTACTGCAGTATATGATGCGTATCGAAAACAGACTGTTACCAGAGTATACAGAGCAGGAGAACTACTTAGCAAAACCACAGAAAGTGACGGCGGGGCGTACACAGAAACAGACTTAAAAGTTTTTGCAGAAGTAAACGCTGGACGATGGAATAAATAAGGTTAAGCAGAAAGGAATTATGATATATGAAGAACGAGAGTGTAGAACAAATAAAGCAAAAATATCCAACAGGGACTCAAGTGCAATTAGTTCACATGGAAGGCGAACCTCACATGAAACGAGGACTTAAAGGCATTATCCAAAAGATTGATGATATAGGACAAATTCATATTAAATGGGAGAATGGCTGCACATTAGCAATCAATGTAAACAAGGATGTATTTACTGTCTTAAAAGCTGGACTGTGAAAAGGAGTTGAGGTATCATGTGTGCGAATAGAAAGAGGTGTATAAGCATGTGGCAAGAAAATGAATATGTAACAGAATTGAAAGGTAAATTAACATTTAAGACAATTGAAAAAGCATTCAAATATTTAGAGCAAGTGAGAGAATCAGGAGCTATCAATATGCTTGCTTCAACACCATTGCTTCAAAGTAAGTTTGGATTTGGTGGAGATGTAAATAAACAAATATTAACGGCGTGGATAGAAACGTTTGAGGAAAGGCACAAAACAGATGAATGATAGAGAGAAGGTAGAATTATTAATGCATCTCCAAGATAGACAATTTACTACTACAGTTGAAGAGATTGAGTTGCATGATGCATTAACTTGCATTGCAATATTGGACCAAATGGCTGAGGAGAGTAACGAAATAACAATAGAACTGTTTATTAAACAAGTAGAAAGTAGTCTGACCCAACAGTATACATATCCTATCACACTGGGTATCATACAATTCACTCTATTTTCTGATTTTTTATCAAGAAACGGTTATAGAATCTCTTAACTTACAAACATTGCTTTTTTATATACGGTCGCTCGCTCCTGAGTTGTCCACAGGTTTTTGGTGGATAACTCGTTGTTTTATGTGTGAATTTTAGTCTTGTGGATAATTTTATAGGTTTTCAACGTCTGACCTGTAACTTTTTGCGATGGTTAGTCAGAGAAAAAGAAATAAAATACTGTTATGGTTTTGATTGTTATGATATAATGAAAATGATGTGATGCCAATAGAAAGACTTTAGATTAGTCATGTCAAATTTGATTTATAAGGAGTTATTTTAAAAAACAACAAATATACAAATAAAGAATACTGAGCTCATAAAAAAGCAGAAGTAAGTAAAATTACTTGCTACAAAATAAAAAATAGAGAAAAGGTTACAACCAATATGTCACAAAATATGTGATGTGTTTTTTGGGGAATATCTGAAATTGTAGAATGTGCAAGTATTGATGACGGAGGAAAAGTAAGTGTCTAAGTTTACAGTTATAGATTTATTTTCAGGAGCGGGAGGACTATCTAAAGGGTTTTTGGACGCTGGTTTTGATATTACTTTAGGCATCGATTTTAATGATAGTGCATTAGAGACGTTTGAAAAAAATCATGGTAATACAAAAGCAATGCAATTAGATTTATCTGATTTGAATAATATAGAATGCATAGTTGATGAGTTTAATAAAAAATATGATAACCTTGATGTTTTAGTTGGTGGACCTCCATGTCAAGGCTTCTCCTTGGCAGGAAAGCGTGATGAAGATGATGAAAGAAACACACTATATAAAGCGATGGTTAAATTAGCAGAAAGGATGAAGCCTAGGGCGGTTGTTTTAGAAAACGTTCCTGGAATGCTTACTTTATACAATGGAGCTGGTAAAAAAAGAATTTTTAAAGATCTTGAGAATTTAGGTTATAAAATGTCAGTTAAAGTTTTGTATGCTCCTGAGTATGGAGTTCCACAAATTAGAAAGAGAGCATTTTTTGTAGGGCTTTTAGATTCAAAAAAGAATTTTGAATTTCCAGCACCATTGAAGTCTGCGAACGAATTCATTTCTTGTGAGGATGCGATTGGAGATTTGCCTTCATTGGAAGGCATCTATGGAGATGAAATTCAAGAATATGAGTGTGAGCCAAAGACTGAATATCAAGCAGAAATGAGGATGAATTCGAAGAAAATTTATAATAATATAGGTACAATTCACTCTGAAAAAACTGTAAAAATGATTAGTTTTGTACCTGAAGGGAAAAATTACAAATCACTACCAGAAGAGTATAGAGGACTATATAAATATAATGAAGCATTGACTAGATATCATAGTATGAAACCATCTTTAACTATAAATACTGGTCATAGGTCACACTTTCATTATAGGTATAATCGTATTCCAACTGTGAGAGAAAGTGCAAGATTACAGTCTTTCCCAGATGACTTTATATTTTATGGAAACAAGTCAGAACAATATAAACAAGTAGGAAATGCTGTTCCTCCTAAACTTGGCTATGTAATAGCAAAAGAACTTAAGAACTATTTATAAGGAGTTTGATAACAGTATGAGAAAATATAAGTTTATTGATTTATTTGCTGGATGTGGAGGATTAGAAGATGGTTTTTTACAAACCGAAGAGTATGAATGCATTTCATCAGTAGAATGGCTAAAACCGCAAGTAGAAACTTTGAAAAATAGATTAGAAAAAAGATATGGAATAAATGATGCAGCTGAAACGGTTCTACATTTTGACATACAAAGAGAAGAAGAACTATTTAAAGGTTGGAAGCAAGATAAGGTGTTTGGAACATCTTTAGGATTGGATTATTATGTAGAAAGATCTAATGGGATTGATTTAATTTTGGGTGGACCTCCTTGCCAAGCATATTCTATTGCGGGGAGAGTGAGAGATGCCAACGGAATGAGAGATGACTACAGAAATTATCTATTTGAACATTATCTATCTGTAGTAAAAAGGTATGCCCCCAAAGTGTTTGTCTTTGAAAATGTTCCTGGTATTTTAAGTGCAAAGCCTGGAGGAGAAAAGATAATTGATATCATAGAGGCTGATTTTAAAAAAAATGGTTATATCATAAGTCATAATATACAAAAGAATGGTGTTATTGATGCTTCAAAATATGGAGTTCCACAAAAAAGAAAAAGAGTTATAATATTAGGGGTTCGTAGTGATTTAGATGAATTAGATGCACTGACAATAAAAATAGAAAAATTCTATACGGAATTATTACCTAAATATCAATGCAAATCTGTTACTGTTAAAGAGGCAATTGGAGACCTCCCAGTTATTACGCCTATATGGGATGAAAACAAAAGGGAAAAGAGAAAAGCATATCTTTTCGAAGAAAAAATGGATTGGCATGTTCCAAGGTACCACAGTTTAAGAGATATGAAAATTTATCGAAAATTAGCAAAAGATATAGAAACGGGTGAGAATAAATATATTAATGCATCTGCAATTACCAAAATATATGAAAAAGAGGTGGGCTCAAGGTCGCCCATACACAGATATCACGTGCTTAGAAAAGATGAGGCAAGTACAACGATAATTGCACATTTATATAAAGATGGTAATCGTTTTATTCATTATGATTTCAAGCAAGCTAGAAGTATTACACCACGTGAAGCTGCAAGATTACAGTCATTTGATGATGACTTTAAATTTATAGGTTCACGAGGGCATGTATATCAAATGATTGGAAATGCAGTCCCCCCTAAACTGGCATTTGCTATAGGGAAAGCTGTTAAAGAATTTTTAGATGAACTATAAGGAAGGTGAGCATTATGTTTCATTATTTATTTACAAATGATATGAGAGTATCAGATTTAGAAAAAAAGGCTAAGGAATTTGCAACAATGTTTTTAAGTGATTCTATTCCCAGTGCGAGCGAAAACAAATCGTTAAATAATAGTGCTAATACTATGGGCTTTTACTTAAATTTTATAAACAAGGGTAATAGTGCCAAATTGGCTGCTAGTGGAGACGTTAGAAGTGTTATTTTAAATTTTATAAAAACATTTCAGTATCCAAATCCAAGAACCAAGGTGAACTTTGAAGATACAGTCAAGGATAGAATTAAACTAGCTCCGTTGAGAGAAATAATAAAAATATTATTCATTTATTCTCAAATGGGTTCGGGAAAAGGATATCTTGAAAAAACAGAAATAATTAACTTTATTTTTTATAACGAAAAAATTGCACTTAGACAAGATAGTGATAGAGTCAAACTAATAAACGAAATAGAGAATTATAGTTCTAATAAGGTTTTACCTAATAACATTATTCCAATTGACGACAGATGTTGGAATAATCAAGATAGACAAATAAATGAATTGTTAGGAATCCTTGAGTGGGCAAAACTCATTAAAATCGAAGATAGTAAGGTATATTTAATTATGCCTCAGAAGCACGAGCAGAATTATAAGACAGAGTTGATAGATATAATTATGTTTGACGATTTTTGGGAGTATGATGAAGACAGTAGCATGGCAGAATTAAAAAGTAGTTATTTTGGGTATTGTGATTCTCATATTTCAATAAATAATGCAGAATTCAATGATATAGTGTGCAATAGACTAGATAAAAACATTCAAAATATGTATTTTGGAGCTCCAGGAACAGGTAAAAGTTATGGAGTTGATAAAATTATAGAAGAATGCTATCCCCAAATAGATAATAGAGACAATCCGTTTGTATTTAAGACAACAATATATTCGGATTACTCATATTATAATTTTATAGGAAATATTATGCCAACATCCAAAAATGGTGAGATAGGATATGACTTTAAAGCGGGAATATTTTCACAGTCACTTGCAAGGGCATTTGAATATAAAGAAAAGGAAATATTTTTAATTGTTGAGGAAATGTCCAGAGGAAATATTGCTAGCATATTTGGCGATATATTTCAATTGCTGGACAGAGATGAAAACGGTAAGAGTGATTATTCCATAAATAATGATCTAATTACTCAGCATCTTGAAGACAATAATATAAATATAGGAAACAAGATTTTTTTGCCAAGAAATTTTCATATTATCGGAACTGTTAACACAAGCGATCAAAATGTAAATGTTATAGATACTGCATTTAAAAGGAGATTTGAGCTTATATATGTTGATGTTATTCCTGAGACAAATGCAGAGGGTAGTTATAAAAATTCATATACATTTAAATTAGAAGATAATGAGTTTGAATGGAATAAATTATACATGGCATTAAATGAGATCATTACAACAAAACTAGAGCTAAGTGAAGATAAGCAGCTGGGTCAATTCTTCATAAAATTTAATAATTACAATGGAGATGACGATGATAAACGTAAATTTCAAGCAATTCAAAATAAATTATTACATTACCTTTGGGAAGATGTGCAAGGGGCAACAATTTCTGATGACTACTGTATATTTAAAAAAGAGTATGAAACATTTTCTTCCGTGTGTAGTGCATTTGGAAATGAAGAAAATGTATTTAGTGAAGAATTAGTGTCTTTATATAAAAAGTCGCTTTTATAGAGGTGTAGCAATGAATCAACAGCAATTTGAAATAGTGAATGATGGACAAACTGCTGATAAAGGCTTTGTGCAATTGTGGGATATATCCGATTATTGTAATGTGTACAATGGTACTATAACAATTTCATTTGTTGGTATTATAATAAAAAATGGCAGAATACTGTTTTCATTTCCAAAACATTATTGTATACCGAATGAAATGGATAATATCATCTCATGTATGAAACAAATTTTGTATATCCTTTCTAAAAATAAAGCTACTTATGGTAGCTTTGATAAAGGATTAAAGGGCGAGTTTCCAATCAAAGCTTATATTGGGATTTTGAGACACTATAAAAAATATGGATTGTATGTATCAAATGAAAAGTATTATGAAACTGGGTTTATGGGAAATATCGATTGGAATAAAACAATAAATCAATCTAATAAAGTAGTTCAAGACAAGGGGATAGTATATTTTCCCTTTGTTATCAAAAAAACAAGAGATAAACAAGTTTTTATAAGTGAATGTATGAAATTTGTCTTATCTGATGCCAATAAATACAAAGATTTTGTTGCTACAATCATTACATATGATGATTGTAGCAGAGATAAGACTTTTAGCAATTTGAGGTATATATTAAATGAACTAAAGAAGTTAAGTAATATTTATTTCAAAGACATTGAAAAGAAACTAATAGAAAATTTAATTTCATATGTAGAGTGGAAGAGTAGGTCTAAAGACAATGTAAGGCTTCTTACTCTTAAATTTGAAAATTATTGGGAATCTATGATTCACGATTATATCAATGATAATTTTTTTGAAATTAAGGATGACGTAATTATTTGGCAAAAAGGTCTTGATAACAAGTTTAGTAAACCTAAAATGGAGAATATAGAGAGCATTTCTACTATGAAAAATGCAGTAAGTAGGGAACCATATAAAATTAAATATGATCATCTTTCCATTGATAACATAAATGAAAAGATAATAATTTTTGATTCAAAATACTTCAATGACGAAGTAAGCAAATTGAATTATAAGCAACTATTTTATCACTATAATTTAAAACAAAAATATCCCGAGTATGTTATAGATAATGGATTATTATTACCAACTGAAAAAGACTATTACACAAGGGTACATATAAACAGAACTGATTTAGATGGTATAAAGATTATAGAACACTACATAAATCTTAATATGGTATTAGACTATTATTATAAAAAAATATAGGGTTTTGACAAAATCAAGATAGAATAGATGAGAGAATATTATCCTCTTACAGTTGTAATTTTAGCCTTTTCAAGAAAAGTGTGTAAGTAATTAAGAGAAATTGATATACTTTTGAATTGGATTCTCAAACTTTGGATTAACGAGTAACTGGTTCATAACCATTGACCAGTCTCTAATATGTCTACCTGACCATTTTTCTTCATTATTGACCATATCTTGAATAAAGTTGTCTATGTCTCCCAGTGTGATAGGATAGTTGCGTGATGGATTTTAATTATATCATGCCTAGGCATGATATAATTAATGTACTATCAGAAGGAGGACACTATGAATATAATAATAAAATCTTGGGAAGAAAGACAACGCATTGTTGCCAG
>JBOFTV010000066.1:0-60555 GCA_051652245.1 Culicoidibacterales bacterium
TGTTTGTTTTCGCGTTAAAATGCGTTGGACAGATGTGTCAAATGTTTCATCCTTAAGTTCAAGGCTCCAAGGATGCCATTACTCTGAATGTCTTTCACCCACATCAAAAAATAGTTGTTGTTTTCAAGGGTGTGAGCAAAGCAATTATAAGATTCATACCCTCTATCAGCTATAAAAATTGTTTTTTTAGGCGTAACTGCCCTATCAACAAGCTGACAATAAGCATTCCTTTCATCCATAAACGCACCTGGTTGAACGAGCATATCAGTATAACGATTTTCACATAAGTCGTGTCATTGATGCTTTTATCTGCAAAGCTTAATGTACTCCCATCAATAGCGATCAAGCGATACCCGCGAACCGTTTTCTTATAAGGATATTGACTATTGAATGTATCAAAAAGATACTTAAAAGTGCCATCTCCAAATTTATTGCGCTGTTGGTGTATCAACAGTATAGTTGAAGAATTGATGGCGTTCTTTTCTTAAGTTCCCACCTTCCATTGATAGGATGATTTTCATCATTTTTTCAAAATCTCGTTTACGCTTGCGCTTAAAATCTGTTTCTGAGTTTTTGGCAAAATCTCCATTTCATGAATAATTTTGAATAGAACATCTGTTGCTTCTTTATATGTTGTCATAATAATTCCACCTTTTTTATAAGATATGATATTTTCATATCACTCACAAATAATTATCAGGTGATTTTTTTGAAGTCAAGTCTTTTGCATAAAAAAAGCGGGGGTACTTTCTACCTCTGCCTAAATTGTTTATTCATATACTCTTTATCCTTAACTTAATGACATTAGGACTACGGTCTCTTTTTTTATCGATAATTTTAAGCAGATAATACATTGGATTTATGGTATAATAGCAAGGTAAATAGACGCAAAGAGAGTGATAAAATGGAAATCGTTAAAAAGGCTTATGCCAAAATTAATTTGGTCCTTGATATTCGGGGACTAAAAGAAGATGGTATGCATGAAGTAGATATGATTATGACATCGCTTGCTTTACATGATACGCTCTTTTTTAAATTGGTGGCAACGCAGGCAATTAGCCTAGAAGCGGAGGGGTTTAGTGGAGCAGTAGAGGATAATTTAATCTACAAAGCAGCTAAACTTATTCAAAGACAGTGGCATATTAAAGAAGGTGTAGAAATCAAATTGGTTAAGCGCATTCCTGTAGAAGCAGGACTTGCGGGTGGAAGTAGTGACTGTGCTGCAACAATTAAGGCGCTCATCGAATTATGGAAGATAAAAGCAACAGCAAAAGAAATTAATGAACTAGCAGTAAAATTAGGTGCGGATGTGCCTTATTGCTTAGAAAATAAAACGGCACGTGTGAGTGGTATTGGTGAAAAAGTGCGATTAATTACGCCAGTTATGCCCATCTATGTTATCCTCTGTAAGCCAAATTACGGTATTTCAACAAAGGATGCCTATAAGTCCGTGGATGATTATCCCTATATCCACTATGATTGTGAGCTCATGGAGCAGGCGATTGCTAGTAGTGATTATCAGCAAATAATCGAAATGCTAGGAAATAGCTTTGAACAAATAACATATAAAGGGCATGCTGATTTAGCCAAGCACAGCCAAGAATTAAAAGCATATGCGGATGGGACACTGCTATGTGGTAGTGGACCGACACTTTTTGCGCTAACACGTGATATCAAAAAAGTGGAAAAAATGTTAGAATTTTGCAAAAACAAACCGTTTTTGACAATTGCAACGGAGACGATTTAAATGAAAAACCAAATTAAATTAACGGATATCTGTTTTAGCTATGACGATAAAGTTATTTTTGAAAACTTCAATCTAACATTAAATAAAGGCGAGCACATCGCAATTGTTGGTGCAAATGGATCCGGTAAAACAACTTTATCGCGAATCATCAGTGGCATACTTCTGCCTAAAAGAGGAGAAGTATCGGTGGATAACGCTACATTTAGTTCTGAAAACATGCATGACATTTATAAAGCACGCCAGAAAACAAGTGTTGTTTTGCAAAATCCGGAAGACCAATTTGTGGGAAGCACAGTAGCAGAAGATATTGCTTTTGGTCTAGAAAATAAATGTATCCCTTCAGAAGAGATGCAGGCAATAATTGATGATGTTGCCCAAAAAACGAGTGTGTCAGCTTTTTTACATAAGCAACCTCATCAATTAAGTGGCGGGCAGAAGCAACGGGTGGCAATTGCTAGCTGTTTGGCTTTGGAAACAGAATATATGATTTTTGATGAAGCAACATCACAGCTTGATCCACAAGGGAAGCGTGTTGTCCTTGAAGCAATTACAAAACTAGCAGAGATGGAAGCAAAAACAATTATTATGATTACGCATGATTTAGCAGAAGTTCAGAAGGCTCAAAGAGTCATCGTCCTCTACGAGGGGGAAATTGCTGTTGACACAACACCAAATGATCTTTTTTCAGGTAAGTATGCATTAGAGCAGTATCACCTTGTCCTGCCTAAAATGATGCAGTATAGTCAACAATTACGTCAAGAAGGATTATTAGCAAGAAACCATGTAACAATTGAAGGAATCGTGGAAGAGCTAAGTGAGGAAATGGTGGAAAAGTTATGAAAATAAAATTTTCGGATGTGAATTATATCTATCAAACCTTAGATAATAAAAATACACATGCGCTTAAAAATATTAATCTTGATTTAAGCGATTCGCGCATAACTGCAATAATTGGTCAAACAGGGAGTGGGAAATCAACAGCGATGCAACATATAAATGGCTTAATTCAACCTACAACAGGAAAAATGATTGTCGGAGAACTTGAAATAACAGCAAAGAAAAATCGAAAACTACTAACAATTCGTAAAGATATTGGCTATGTTTTTCAAAATCCAAACTATCAATTATTTGCAAATAGCGTGTTAGAAGATGTGATGTACGGACCATTAAATTTTGGCTACACAAAAGCAGAAGCAAAAAAGCAGGCCGAAATCGCCTTAGAAATGGTAGGTATTGATGTCAGTCTACACCAAAAATACCCCTTTGATTTAAGTGGCGGTCAGATGCGAAAAGTTGCCATTGCGGGTGCTTTGGCGTATGAACCAAGTGTCTTAATTTTAGATGAGCCGACAGTTGGACTAGATCCCTTAGCGACAAATCAAATTACAGCATTATTTCAAAAGTTACATGATGAACATGGGAAATCATTAATTTTTATCACACATGATATGGAATTTGTCCAGGAATTTTCCCAAAGGGTCATTGTTTTTGAAAATGGTGAAATAAATTATGATGGTGACACATTTACTTTATTTAATAATCATAGTCTTGTAGGCAAACTAGCACTAGATGTACCAGTAATATATAAAATTGTACAGGGAATTAAACAACGGCATCCTAATTTTACTGTTACAAGTGAAGATATGCAAACAATAAAAACACTAGCCCAAAAAATAAAGTCTTGGAAAGGAGCATAAGTGATGCAAGCAATAATTGGTCAATATGTCGATATCGATACATACTTACATCGACTGCATCCACTAACAAAAATGATAATGCTTATTATATTGATGATGGGAACATTGCTTTATACGAGTCTTTTTTTCTACATAGGGCAATTATTGATGCTAATTGTACTCCTTCTAGTGACCGGATTACCACTAAAAATATTAGGTAAAAGCCTGTGGGGCGTTCGCTTCATTTTCATTTTTATTTTCATCTTCAACTTGATTTTTGTCCGTTCTGGGGAACCACTTTTACAATGGTCTATTTTTGCCATTTACCCCGAAACAATAACAATCACGATAAATTTAGTCTTAAGACTACTATTATTAACATCGTTTGCAACATTATTAACACTCACAACAAAGCCACTTGACCTAACCTATGCGTTAGAAAAAGCATTACACCCCCTAGGAAACCTTGCCCATATATTAGGAATGATTTTATCGATTGCCCTGCGCTTTATCCCAACACTCCAGCAAGAGGCGCATAAAATTCTCAAGGCCCAGCAATCACGAGGGGCAACTTTTGATAGTGGCAATATTTTTACAAGAGCAAAGCACTTAGTATCGCTACTGATACCGCTATTTTTAATCTCCTTCAACCGCGCTGAAATTCTTGCCTATGCAATGGAACTAAGAGGATATGACCCCGAGGCAGTAAGAACAAGATATCAAATCCTCCTCTGGTCGAAACAAGACACAATAACAACAATAACAGCAACAATCTACATGCTTACAATAATTACAACAAAATTTTTTCTGTAAAAAAAACGAAAGGACTAAATTATGCGACGAATAAAAATTATTTTCAGTTATGATGGCAGTGAATTTTTTGGCTACCAAAAGCAACCAAATAAGCGAACTGTACAAGGCGTAATCGAGCATGTTTTACGTCAAATAGATCAAGAACCAATCCTCATTGTGGCAAGTGGTCGTACTGATGCACTAGTTCATGCAGCAGCACAGGTAGCTCACTTTGATGTGATTAGGAATAGTATTAAAGTCGAGCATTTTTTTCAAATATTTAATCGGCAGTTGCCTCAGGATATTCGCGTTTTAGCGGTAGAAGAGGTAGATGCTCAATTCCATGCCCGCTTTGATGTGAGCGGTAAAGAATATTGGTATCGATTTCGCTCGCTTAAAGAAAGTCAAGTATCGCCATTTTCAACACGATATATTACTTATCTCAAAGATGAAATTGATCTGGATAGAATTAATGAAATCTGCCAAAAATACATTGGCACGCATGATTATGCAGCATTTACAACAGCACCGAAAACAGCTAATACCGTCCGAACAATCCACCAATTTAATTGTAGCTATGATTTGCACGAGCAGTGCTATATTATTAAAATTAACGGGACCGGCTTTTTACAATATATGATTCGAATTTTAGTTGCTTTTATGCTAGAAATTTATCGCGGAAAAGAGACTTTGGAGATGATTGACACGCTATATAAAACAAAAGATAAATTATATGTAAATGCGAAAATGGCGCCAAATGGCTTGATGCTAAACCACGTCGAATATGAAAAAAAAAGTTAAAACATGAGATAAACATGATATAATATTTAGTATAGAAAAAAAGAAAGGAGGTAAAAAAAGATGATTACAATATATACAACCCCAAGTTGTTCATCTTGTCGTAAGGCTAAAAAGTGGCTAGAAAAATTTGGACTAGAGTACAAAGAAAAGAATTTATTTGTAACACCTCTAAATGAAGAGGAAATTAAATATATATTAGAACGGACAGAAAATGGAACAGATGATATTATTTCAACGCGTTCAAAAGTTATCACAGAAGGTAATATTGATGTTGAATCAATGACAACAAAAGAACTAATCCTGTTCATTCAACAAAATCCGAGTGTTTTACGGAGACCAATTATCATAGATGATCGCAAATTGCAAATTGGTTATAATGATGAAGAAATTCGAACGTTTATCCCCCGGGAATTGCGAGCACGGGCACGAGCTTGTGAAGGTTGCCCAACGGAGGCCGAATGTGTGGATATTCAAAAGCTAATGTTTGAAAAGTAAGGACCAAAGAAATAAAGGCACATTGATTCACAAGTATGTAATCTATGAAATAGCCTTTATTTTTATTTTAAGAAAAAGGGGGAAAAAATTTGAAAAAACAAGTAAATCAGATCAAAAAAATGAGATGGAAACGAAAATTAAGACGATATCGGCAAATGTTTCAAATATATGCTGTGTATATTTTAAGCAGTATCCTCTTTTTAATAGTCTTACCAATTATCATGTATTCGCAATTCGGTTTTCGTATGCTTTTTCTTTTTGGCGTGTTTAGTTTTATCTCCCTTTTTTATTTAGCTTTCACTAAAAAAACGATTATGGATAAGTTTGGTTGGTTTATTTTAATTTTGGCGCTCCCTTTTTTTGGTGCTTTTTTATTTTATCTTATTGGGATAACACAGCTTAAGCCAAAGGCATTCAGTGAAAAAGTTATTAGCGATTTAAATTACCGGCAGCAGCTTGCTCCCTACATAAGTAAACAAGTAAAACAGGAGCAGCTGAAAATGATGCCACCTAGTCAATACTCAAGTTATACAACAGAAAATGAGATCATTCCCTTAACGGGGGAAACGGTTTTTAGACAGCTACTAGAAGACCTGAAAAAAGCAAGGGAATTTATTTATATTGAGATTTATATCTCACGCTTTGATGATGTAACGCTGCCGCTTTTTGAGGTCCTAAAACAAAAAGCAAGTGAAGGAGTCGATGTGAAATTTTTAGGTGATGTTGTGGGCCATATCCTTTTACGCGATAAAGTGATTCAGTCATTAATTAGTGCAGGGGTGGATTTTACTTTTTTTGGACAGACAAAAGGTAAGTATTTTGACCATTTTCATGTAAATCACCGAAAACTTATTTTAATTGATGGCGAAATTGGTTATACAGGTGGATTTAATATTGGACGTGAATACGTACATGGCTACCCCTATAAAAACTTAAAGTGGTTTGACATCATGTTTCGGATAAAGGGTGCAAGCTTAAAATCTCAGGAATTAAATTTCCTACTCGACTGGTCATTTTCATCAGATAAAGAACCAAAAGGCATTGCTTTTTTTGAAAAAAAAATTGATTGTAGCCTCGTAGAATGTTCAGAAATAGAAGTAAACAAACCTTTTACACAGGTATTAGTTGACGGGCCAGACTGTCTATTAACAGAATTAAAAGAAACGCTAAGGCACCAAATTGTCCTGGCAAAATCACATATTTATATAACCACACCATATTTAATTCCATCAGATGATATTTTACAGGACCTAAAACTAGCAGTACATTCGGGTGTTGAAGTCAAAATTATTATTCCGGGGACCCCCGACAAAAAGTTAGTGTATAAATGCAGTGAAAGTTATATTGAAGCATTATTACTAGCAGGGGTTAAAGTATACAAGATGGATGGACATTTCATTCATAGTAAACTATATATCTTTGATCAGGAAACAACAATATTTGGGACGATGAACTTAGATATGCGCTCACTGTATCTCAATTTTGAACAGGCCGTAGTACAACATAATGATCAAAAATTCAATCAAGAGCTCACAAAAATATTTGATAGGGTCCTAGTAAAATCTACAAAAATAGAGCTAGAAATCTGGAAACAAAGAAGCCTAATAAAAAAAACCCAAGAAATTCTCGTTAGAATCCTGGCACCCCTCCTATAAAAAAACGAAAATCCCTAAAAAAAGCGAAAGGATAGATAGGAGTCCACTGCAAAAGTGATCTCTTAGAAAATAGAGGTTGCTAAAAAAAGGCTCAGATTTGGATTTACTTTTTGAAAATAGGCGATGGAGCTTATATTTGATAAGTGAGAGAGCCTGTTTTGAGAATAAATTCGAAGATGAGTGCTTTTCAGGGACCACGATAGATAGAGCACTTTTTTTGAGATGGAAGGGATTATGGCGGATGAAATATGCAAAAACGTTAAAAGGTAGAGTCGTTTTTATCGAAGCTGCTAAAGTTGGGGGACAACTTTTTTGTCCGATTTGCCAGAAGGCAGTAACTGTTCGGGCAGGTAAATACCAGAAGAAGCACTTTGCTCACAAAAATAAAATAACGAAAAAAAATCATGATTTCTCTGAGCATCTGCAGCTACAAAAGCAAATTTATCAATCACTTACAGGCGTAGGAATAAAAGTCGAATTAGAATATAAAACAGCTGGTGGAAATCGTGCTGATATTTACACTGAATTTGGGAATAGAAAAGTAATTATTGAAGTTCAAAGAACGGCAATTTCATTTGAGCGGGTGCAAAAGCGGATATTAAGTTATAAAAATAGTGGTCACGAAGTACTTTGGTTGATTCCCTTTGAACTCATCACAAATCAAACAAGCGTATTGAAACTGAAAATATGGGTGCATTATCTAATTCAATTGAAGCAGCAATTAATTTTTTACTCAAGGAAAACAAATGGTCTCTTCTATGTCCATTGGTCATTTGTTTTATCCTCGCAGAGGTTGCTTTTTAGTGCCGTAGCACTGGGTGATAATATCATTTCACTCTACAAAACAGAGGCTGAAATAACATTGACGGATAAAGAAAAACGGGCTAAAAGCAACAAAATCAGCAAGAAAATAGCTGGAAATTTTAGCCAATGGCGCAAAAAATATATCATAACGCATAAGCGTGATGATATATTATTGAAATTAGCCTACACACATCAAATTGAATTAACTAGAATTCCATATAAGTGGATCAGAATTAGCATTCCGATGCATGAATTTACCAAAGCTCATTTTTGGATACAGACGCTTATTGCTATTCTTTTTTTGTACGAACACCTCGAAGCAGTAGAAATCTACCAATACTGCAAAAAAAACGACCTCACATTGCTAAGATGTGAAGCCGTTTTCGCGTCGCTTTTATTATATTGTCAACACTTAGAAGAAATTAGTCATTCAAGCCATGCTTCAGTGCATGTTCTTTAAGACGAGCAATCTTTGTTCTAGATGGTTTTCGTGGAATGTTATTTTGGACAAGAAAGTTGTCAAAAATTGTTTCACCATCGTTGATAGAATTAGAATTATATTCGTACTCTAATTCATAATCAGAATATGTGTCATTAAAACGGCTATAATCAAGGCAAAGGACGCCACCTTGATAGTCAATTTCTTTTCGAAGCGTCTCAACTTTACCAATGTTTTCAAGTTTTGGTAGTGTTACTTGTTCCATTGAAAGATGATTTAAAATTTGCTTTGGTAAATTAGCAAGTGGGTCACGCATTAAATTGGAAATAGATGAAGTGAAATCTTCGGTTATTTCTACTTGCGCATGCTGTGATTGAACAGCCTTTTGCTTGAGGGTTATTACCTTAGAGCCATCGCGTAAGCGGATACGTAAGGCCATTTTCTTTTCTTCAAGAATATCATCAAAGTCGAAGTAATAATTTTTCTGCATCACAAAATCTTCGGTAGTTATCTTAAACATTGTACATAATGTATAAAAATCGTCTTTTGAAAGAAGATTTTTAAATTCAATTTCTAAATGGTATGACATAATTTCCTCCTTATAGATCTTATATTTAGTATTATATATTTTAAATTTTGTTAAAAGTTCCACCTTATATGATAGTATATTAGATAGGATTTGTAAAGAATAAACAAGGATAAACAAATATTCAAACATCCACGAGAGAATAAGTTGAAAAAGAAACTTGTTTGTAGTATAGTTAATTAGATTCAATTTGGAAAGGATGATACAGATGAAATACAGTGTTTTCTGTCGCGACGATTCTTTATCAAAGGAAGCAAAACAAACAGTAATATCACGACTCAATGATGCCGGATTTATTTATGAGGATTTGGTTCCAAACTTAGTCATCACAATTGGTGGAGATGGAACATTACTGGAGGCATTTCGCCAATATCGTAGCCAAATTGAGCACGTATTATTTGTGGGGGTGCATTCAGGAAAACTTGGCTTTTATACAGATTGGCAATTAGAGGAGCTAGATGATTTTTTAGCAGCGGTGATTAAAGGTGACTTTGAAGAAGAAGCATTTCCCTTACTTCAAACAGAACTTACAACAGAGTATGAAACCAAAGTTTGTTTAGCAATGAATGAGATTACTGTCTCAGATGCACACCGAACGCTTGTCCTTAATCTTTATATAAATGGTGATCTTTTTGAGACATTTAGAGGGACTGGATTCTGTGCATCGACACCGGCAGGGAGTACGGCTTACAACAAATCTCTTGGAGGAGCGGTTGTTCATCCTGAAATAAAGGCCTTCCAATTAACAGAAATGGCGTCAATTAATAATCGAATTTATCGTACTATTGGTGCGCCCCTTTTATTCTCTGAAAATCACTGCGTGAAAATGGAATTCGTAGAATTAGAAAATAATGTTGTTTTTACAAATGATCATTTTACAATAGAAGGTGAAGTATTCCGTACGTTAGAGTTAAGTGTAGCAGCGCAGAAAATTCGTTTTGCACGATACCGGAAACACAATTTTTGGAAAAGAGTGAAGAATTCATTTATTTAATCCTGCGAAAGCAGGATTTTTTAATTTTTCACAGCATCACAAAAAAGCAATTTATACTAGATTTTATGACAGAATTGTACTATAATTATAATTGTAATGATTTTAAAAATGAAAAAAATATAATGAGGTGAGATTATGGACTTTATCCAAAACGAGAATGGATTTTTCGAGATTAGACTCGAATCAATTGGTGGGCAGGGAGCTTACTCTGCTGGACAAATGTTAGCAGAAATCGGAGTTAAAGGGACAAATTTACAAACTATTTGTTTTGCTGATTATGGTTCAGAGAAAAAGGGAGCTCCAGTTAAGACTTTTATCCGCTTTGCCCCATCGGATACAACAATAAGAAATTATTCACCAGTAGAAAAACCACAAGTAGTTGTTGTTTTTCATGAACACCTAGCTAATACGCTACCAATTACAAATGGATTAGATCCAAATGGTGTCCTAATTGTTAATACAAAAAAGACGCCAGAACAAATTCGTGATTTATTTCAAACAAATGTAAAAACAATTGTAACGGTGGATGGGATTGGAATTGCTGTTGAGCAAAAGACAAAAGCAAATACGGCCGTTTTAGGCGCTATTTTTCAAGCGTTGCCATTTTTGAAAGCTGAACTTGCAGAAGCATCAATTGAAAAGATGTTTGGCTATAAATATCCGCACTTAGTGTTACCAAATGTGGAAACATTTAAGCGTGGAATGAAAGAAGCAAAAATTGGAACATTTGCGGTAGATGACAAGGTTTCATTTACTGTTCCTGTTACGCCATATGGTTATCAAACACAATTAATTGGTGGTGTAATTGAAGGCGCCAATTCATTTAAAAAAGACTTGAGTGCTTCAAGAGAAGGATATCTTCCTGAATTTTTAGAAGATAAATGTATTCACTGTACAAATTGCGAGAATGTTTGTCCTGATTATTGTTTTGTATGGGAAGATGGCATTGATAAACGTGGTCGTGAGCAAATGTTCCTTAAAGGAATTGAATATAACTACTGTAAAGGTTGTTTAAAATGTGTTGAGGTCTGTCCATCAGGCGCTTTAGTTTCAATGATTGAAGAAGAAGGCTATGGTCAGGCACATCGCTACGAAAAACCAATTACATTATTTGGAGGTATGAAATAATGGAGAAAAAGCAAGTAATCGGATTTAAATCAGGAAATCAAATGGCTGCAGAAGCAGCAGGAGATATTAACTACCATATTATGGGGTATTACCCAATTAGTCCCTCAACAGAGGTTGCGCAATTTTTAGATATGGCAGGTTCTAATGGTAAACATGATGTGCAATTAATTGCAGCAGATGGTGAACATGGGGCAGCAGGTATTTGCTACGGAGCTGCAACAACAGGTGCACGTGTCTTTAATGCCACAAGTGCCAACGGACTTATGTACATGTTAGAGCAATTACCAGTACAATCAGGAACACGTTTTCCAATGGTTATGAACCTAATTAACCGTGCGGTAAGTGGACCATTAAATATTCACTGTGACCACTCTGATATGTATTTTGCCTTAAACTCAGGTTGGGTAATGCTTGCGGGTGCTAATCCACAATCAGTATATGATTTAAATATCATTGCGCTTCGTGTGGCAGAGCATCAAGCTGTTCGTTTACCAGTTATGGTGAATTATGATGGCTATATTACATCACATCAAAAGCATAATGTTAAAACATTTGAAGATGCAGAGGATGTAAGAGAGTTTGTTGGTGTTGTAGATCGCGATGCGAATGCTTTCATTGGTGATAACCGTAAAGGACCAATCACTGTTGGGGCACATATGACAGGAAATGATTTCATTAACAACCATTATCAAATACATCAAGCACATGAGAAAGCATTAGATGTTTTTTCAGAAGTTGCCAAAGAATATGAAGCTTTATCGGGAAGACATTATGAAGCTGTAGAATCATATGGTAGCGAAGATGCTGATGTTGTCTTATTTATTTTGAATTCTTCAGGAGATATTTCGAAAGATGCAGCTGATGAATTAATTAAATCTGGTAAGAAAGTTAAAGTGGTTCGTCCAAATATTATTAGACCATTTCCAGCAGATGCAATTATTGAAGCTATTGGAAATGCAAAAGTTGTTATTGCGATGGATCGTGCAGATAGTGCAGGTGCTAAAGGCGGGAATATTTCTCATGATTTAAAGTCAGCGCTACTAGATGCTAAAAAAGCGGACGTAACAGTAATTAATCGCATTTATGGACTTGGTGGGAAAGAATTTTTTGTCCATGATGCATTGACATTATTTGAGCTTGGTTATGCTTATATGAATGATGCAGCCGATGTACCATTATTTGATTACTATGGTGTAACACCAGGTAACATTGAGCAAACAAAAGCACAAATTCAGCGTCAAATGGAGCCAATTGATTCAGAAAAATATAAAACTGGTAAAATCACAGCAACATATAACGAAGAGAAAAATAAAGTTGATGTCAAAGTTCCACCACTAAGAGCCTTAACAGGCAAGCCAAAGCGTCTTTCAAGTGGACATGGAGCATGTCCAGGATGTGGGATATTCCCAGGATTAGAGTTGTTTTTCAAAGGTATTGAAGGTGACATTGTTTTAGTTAACCAAACTGGATGTGCATATGTTGTAACAGCAGGTTACCCATATACAGCACATCAGCAACATTATGTACATAACTTATTCCAATCAGGAGCAGCAACACTTTCGGGAATTGCCGAAGCAATTTTTAAATTACGCGATCGTGGAGAATTAGTTTTTGATGAAGATGCGACATTTGTTATGATAACAGGTGATGGAGGAATGGATATTGGAATGGGTAGCGCAATTGGTGCTGCACTTCGTGGACATAAAATTATCATGCTTGAATATGATAATCAAGGGTATATGAATACTGGTGCACAAATGTCATATTCAACACCAATTGGAAATAGAACAAGTACAACAAATGTTGGTTCTAAGCGAGTTGGAAAACTTTATCATCATAAAGATACAGCACAAATCATGGCAGCATGTAATACACCATATGTATTTACAGGAGCGGAAGCCTACCCACTAGACTTAGTCAAAAAGGGTGCAAAGGCACACTGGTATGCTAAGCATGTTGGACCTGTATATGGTAAGATTTTAATTGCTTGTCCACTGAACTGGAAATCAGCAGATAAAGATGGAAGCAGTGTTATCAAAGCAGCAGTTGATTGTGGATTTTTCCCACTTTATGAAATTGAAAGTGGGGTAACAACAATAACAGTGGATCCAAAAGGTGCTAAACGCGTTCCTGTTGAAAATTGGTTAGGATATATGGGTAAAACAAGACATTTACTACAGCCGGAAAATGTAGCTATTTTAGATAGCTTAAGAACAGAAATTGAACGTCGTTACAAGCAGCTTATTGAGAAACATGAAAACCCATACTTATAAGAAAAAAAAAGATAGTGTGTTTTATACTATCTTTTTTTTTGAAATGATAGTATAATTTATAGAAATATTATTATTTTATGACAATAATATAGATTATTTAAGAAATGAGGAAAAATAGATGAAGAAAATGATGAAAATAGGAATTGGCATGATTGCATTAGTTTTAGTGCTTGCAGCATGTAATGGCGGTATCAAGTCAGAAAAAGGGGTGCTAAGACTTGCAGTCCCTGCACCTTCAAACTCACTTAACGGAATGTTGACATCAGAGGCCGTAAACTTTGAGATACTAGAGAATATAACAGAAGGTCTCACGCGTAAAACGATGAGTGGAAAAATTGAACCAGCAATTGCACAGGATTGGACAATTTCAGCTGACAATACGGAATATACATTCAATCTTAGGAAAACGAAATGGTCTAATGGCGAACCCGTTACGGCAAGAGATTTTGTATTTGCCTGGGGAAAAGTACTAATGCTTGAAAAGTCTTCATATTCCGACCTAGCACAACTACTGAAAAATGGTAAAGCAATCAAAGCAGGAGCACAACCATTAGAAAATTTAGGTGTTAAAGCAGAGGGTGACTATACGTTAAAAATGACATTAGAAATTCCAACGCCATATATGCTAGATTTAATGTCATCAGTTATTTTTAATCCGGTAAATGAAGCATTTTACAATCAAATAGGTGCAGAAAATTATGGAACAACAGGGGACACTATTTTAACAAATGGAGCATTTACGTTAGCAAGCTATGCTGCTGACACCGGTTATGCCTTTAAAAAGAATACAGATTATTGGGACCAACAGGCTGTCAAATTATCAGATGTTTTTGTTCGAGTTGTAACAACACTAGATACACAAGCAGTAATGTATGATAATAATGAACTTGATAGACTTGTTTTGACAGATTCATTAATTGATCGTTATGAAGGAAAAGATGGTATCGAGACCCAAACTGAAAATAGAACGCAATATATGTATTTGTCGGGAACAACAGGCACACCATCAAAATTACTTTCAAATAAGAATTTTAGAATGGCCGTTGCTTATGCAGTAGACAAACAACTAATAGCAGATACAATTTTAAAAGATGGATCGATTCCATCAGACTACTTAATTCCGCAAGGATTTGTTCAGCTTAATGGAACGGATTTTCGTGAGAAAAGTAAATTGTTTAATTCGCTTTACTTTGATCCGGTAAAAGCGCGAAATTTCCTTGAAGAAGCGAAAAAAGAATTAGGCAGTGAGCCACTTACATTTGTTTTGAATTCTGTTGACTCTGAGCCACAAAAAAAGGTGTTCCAAAATGTTACGGCACAGATAGAAGCAAATCTACCAGGCGTAAAAGTACAGTTTGAAACGCAGCCAAGGCAATCATATTTTAAAACATTATTTGAATTTAAAACACCTGCAGCTTATTCAGGATGGGGTGCAGATTATGCTGATCCAACATCATTTTTTGCCCAGTTTAAATCAACATCAAGTTTGAATTTTGCGCAATATAATAACCCAGCATTTGATAAAGCAATCACAGAAACAGAATCAGCAGAATTAGGTCGAAACCCGGAACAACGTTGGAATAAATTTATTGAAGCAGAGAAAATATTTATTGAAGATTTTGTCGTAATTCCACTGTATCAAAAAGGCAATAAAATAATTGTCAAAAATGGATATGAAAATTTAACGTATGATACGGGACAGCCAGTAAGACACTTCCGCCTTGTGACACAAAAATAATAGAAAAGGGGTAATTAATTATGGTTAATACAAATCGGGCAGTAGAACATTTTATGAAGTTGGTCCAAATTGATAGCGTGAGTTTGAATGAGCGAGAAATGGCTGACTATTTACTAAGCTATTTTAGCACGCTTGGCTATGAATGCTATGAGGATATCAAGAGCATGAAAGCAGTTAAAGGTGCTACTGCGGGGAATGTCATTGTTAAGGTGCCTGGAACACTAAAAAAACCAGTAATTATGCTGTGTGCTCATATGGATACTGTTGAACCAGGCAACGGCATCATTCCAGTAATTAGTACTGATGGTAAGTATGTAATTTCACAGGGAGATACAATATTGGGTGCCGATGATAAATCGGGGATTGCTCAAATTATTGAGTTAATTCACATTCTCAGTGAACAAAAATTAGAACATCCACCACTAGAATTAGTTTTCCCTATATGTGAAGAAATTGGACTCCTAGGAGCTGAAAACTTAGACATGGAGAATATTGAAAGTAAATTCGTTTACGTCTTAGATGGTGGTCCAGGTCCAGGAGATGCAATTATAGGAGGCCCCGATTACTATGATGTAATCGGTCGCGTTATTGGCAAAGCAGCACATGCGGGGGGAGCGCCCGAAAAAGGTATCTCATCTATTCAAGTTGTAGCACATGCTATTGCTAATATGAATTTACTAAAAATAGACGAAGAAACAACAACAAATGTGGGCTCAGTTATTTGTAACTATCCATTAAATGTTGTACCAGAAATTACAACATTCGGTATAGAAGTAAGAAGTTTAGATAGTGAAAAAGGGAAAAGACAACTAAAACATGTAACAAATTGCTTGGAAAATGCGGTAGCTAAATTTGGGGCGACATTAGAATTAACGGTAAATAAATCATTACATGCCTATAAATTGACAGACCAAAATCCAGCGCTACAGCATTTTAAAAGTGTTTGTAACAGACATGGTATTCCCGTTAATACAATTGTTAGTAGAGGTGGGACAGATCTTAGTGCATTAGCAGGACATGGCTTAGAAGGTATCGTTATTGCATCAGGTGGAGAATTTGCCCATGAGCTACAAGAAAGATTAGATATTGCTAATTTTAAGGCTTGTATCGAACAATTAGTTTATTTGGTAACAGAATAGATAAATCCCGTAGAGACCATACTCTGGAATTAGAACAATAAGCTAATTTTGGCGTGTGGTCTTTTTATTTTATTTATAAATAGTTTGATATGAAAAAATTGGTTGGATTGTCTCCTGTTTATATACAGGTGTCAATCCAACCAATTTTAAAATAAAGATAATAAAGTGCTGTTTATGCTTTTAAACAAGCGTGTCTTGGACACTAAGAATAACTGATGAGCTGTCAGTTAAATCTGGTAACTCTTTCGTAAAACGAGAATTAACGCGAATGTTAGTTAAATTTTCAATGCCGGTATCACTATAATTATAATTGAGAATATTTTGTGGTAATGTAATTAGCAAAGATTCTTCGCCAGATGCATTAGTACCATAGATATCATAAACAAGAGGGCCAATTTCTTCACGCTTTGAACTATCCATAGCAGTTGGATAGGAGATAATTGGCTTGTTCCAAAAGATTGTTTTTAAATCACGATCCAACGTTGCCGCAAGTGGACTAATCGTTGCTCGGGGATTGTTTTGCTTATCAAAATCAAATGAGGTACCTGTGGGTGCAAAGCGATTCATCCAAGCAGCCATAATGTGTGAACCATACCCTTTATTGGCATTGGTGTTCCCCTTTGTTTTTGTGAGGAATTCAGGACTTTCGATATTAAATCCTGTCCAAGTGGCAATTGAATATTCGGGTGAATAACCAACAATCCAATGGTCTTTTTCGGCACGACCACTTAAACCATAGCTACGTCGCTCATCGGATCCATAAGAACTTGTTCCTGTTTTGGCAGCAAATGTAATGTTTCTGTTTACCTGATGACGTCCACTGCTTGGTGTTCCATTAAAGCGGGTGTAGACAAGTGCACCTGTCATATTTTTAGCGGCAGTGACACCAATAACTTGTGTATTTTGTTGCTTATATTGATAGACTGTTTCCCCTTTTTCATTTTCGATGCGGCGAATAAAATGAGGCTTATTAAATTGACCAGCATTTCCAAAAGCAGCATATGCTCCCGCCATTTCAACAACAGTTGTCTCAAGACCTCCACCTAAGGCAGCAGATTCGAATAAATGGTTTTCTGCTAATAGAGGGATTGCGCGACTTATACCTAAATTACCGGCAATTGTCCCAGCATATTCAACACCAACCTGCTGAATAGCTTGTACGGCAACGGTATTGAGCGACTCAGAGACCGCTTGCTGTAGTGTTACAGGTTTCTCCGTAGTTGAATTTGAAAAATTGAAAACTTCATTGCGGGTTCCAGAATAGTATGTTTTCTTATCAATAAATGGTGTTGAAGTCGTCCAACCAAATTTCTCCATCCCAGGGGCATAGTCAATAACTGGTTTAATTGATGAACCCGGAGATCTAAAACCATTGATGGCAAAGTTATTTCCATGTAATTTAAAATTTCTTGCTGCACCAATTGCCGGAACACCACCAGTTTTTACATCAACCACAGCAAAAGCAGCTTGGAGATTAGGGTCATCATAAATATCATTATTCCTGTAGTAAGGGATGTTTTGGAGCATCTCAGAATATTTAACATAATTTTCTGTATCCATGATTTCATTAGCAAATTTTTGTTGTTCTTGGTCTAATTCTGTGTAAATCTTATAGCCTGTATAATAGGGCAGAGAAACGTCTTTGTCACTACTATTAATGTTGAAAATGCCATTTAATTCTTCTTCAATGGCTGAAAAGTATGCTGCATTTTTCTGGGTGAATTCATCTTGGTTGATAAGAAGTAGATCGGCTAGAGGTATTTGCTTAAGTGCAACTTGCTCGACATCATTTATATAATCATGGCGTCTGAGCGAATCAATAACGGTTTGGTATCGTTGTGTTGGTTTTTCAATTGACTCGCTATAAGGGTTATTAGTTGAAGACGCTTGCGGGATGCCGGATAAAAGTGCAGCCTCAGCAAGCGAAAGCTGGCTTACATGTTTATTAAAGTAATTTTTAGAAGCGGTTCCAACGCCAACAAGGCGACCATAACCTAGTGTATTCAAATATGCGGTGAAAATATCTTCTTTTGACATCTTTTGTTCAAGTTGGTAAGCCAATATCCACTCGTGAACTTTTCGCTCATCGCTATCTTTATATGTTTCCTCAAGAGCAATTTTATTTTTAAGCGAAGTTACTTTTATTAGCTGCTGCGTAATCGTACTACCACCACTAGTTACCTTTTTTAAAATAGAATTTGTGACAACGGCATTAAGTGTCCGTGGACCATCGATGCCTTTGTGTGTTAAAAACCGTGAATCTTCTGTTGCATGGAAGCCATCAATTAGTGCTTGAGGTAACTCATCAAATGTGACGGGGATGAAGCTTTCTTCAGCTAAATCAGCGACGCCTTGATCATACTTGTCTAAAACAAGCGAGTTATCCCGCATCTTATCTCTAACTTGCTCAATTGAAAGCGGGGGGAGATTTCCTTGGAAATCTAAGAATATTTGATAAGCAAAAAATGTACCAACAATTGTTGATAAAAAGATGAGCGAAAACAACAAGCAAGTCGTAACCCAGATAAATTTACCTAATCCTGAAAAAAACCGCTTAAATAGGGAATGCTTTTTGGGAGCGGGGGCCACTCTTTGTTGTCTTGTGGCAATCGACTTATTAGCAATTGTTTCTTCTTTCTTTTCTTGTTTTATTGTATGTTTCACGGTAGAAGAGGGCGTAATTGGATGCTTTATTGTTTCATTAGGCTTTACAACAGGTTTGTTTTTAGGAACTCCTTTTGTAGACTTTGTTGCTCTTTGCTGTGGTTTTACTTTTGTTGCGGTAGCAGTGTTATAATCTTTAGCAGTTGTGTTTGCTTTCTTCTTAGTTGTACTTGAAGTGGAGGTTGTTTTTGTTATTACAGGTTTTGTTACAGTGCTTTTATTCATGGGTGATGCATGTTTTTTTGTGATAGCTGTCTTTTTTGTTTCTTTTTTTTGTGTGGGTGTTGATATGGTTTTACTTATTTTGGTTGTTGATGGTGTACGAGTATTAGTTGTTTGCTTTTTTGTATTTTTCTTGCTTACGTTAGCTTTATTATCCTTATTTGACAATAAACTCACCCCCTATATAATTTTCGGTAATTAGTGTTAAATAATCCAGTATTGGATAGCCATTAGTTGGGAGTAAATAGCCAACTTCCTCAGCTAAGCTGATTCCAAATGACTTTCTTTTTTGTGAAAGTAGGCTATTTTTATAATGTCTAATTATGTTTTTGGCCGGAATTAGGTAAAAAGTATCTTTTTTAGCGAAATAAATAATAACGAAGCAAATACCATTTTGCTTAATTACAGATTCCATATGCTCAATTTGATGTGAATGAAAATTGTGGAAAGGAAGTGCTGTAAGGTTGGTCTGCTTTGCTTCAAAGTCAATATGTAATCCATTGAACACGCCATTGTAATCAGTTGTTGACGGTGTGGTGTAATAGGCCTCTGTTATTTTGGCGGTAGACCGTGATTTGTAATCAACGCTGACAACCTGAATGGGCGTGGGCCTTTTGTGGACACATGCTTTTCCCTGATGTAAATAAAAAGCATTCGCTTGGTTTATTAAATGCTCTAAAGACATACCTCTTTTTGCTGTAGAATTTGGTGCTGTAGAATTAGCTTGTAGCGACCTACTTTTTGTAGGATATTTTATCGTGCGTACATTCATCGAAAAACCTCTTTTAAATCATTATACATTACTATATTATACAATACTTTCCTTTAATAATACAGAAAAACCCAAAAATTAGTATGATTAGCCATTTATTTTTTTAAAGAAGATGAAAAAAGTCGCTTTTCTCATTAAAATTTGTACATCATTTGAATTTGTTTGCTTTTAAAAAGTCAGTTTGTTATAATATATTTATGTATAAAATAAAGGTAGAGAGAAGGAAACGACAATGGCTGAACAAGCACTAACTAATTTATCAACAACAGATATTCTTGATAAAGAATTTAGAACGGAATTAAGAGGATATAGCACAAACGAAGTAGATGAGTATTTAGATGAAATCATTGCTGATTACGCAAGCTTATATAAAGAAATTGATCGCCTGAAAGAAGAAAATGTCTTATTAAAAAGTGAATTGCAAAAAGGAACGACCAAAAGTGTGACAACGGAAACAGAAGTCCAAAGCACGCAGTCATCAAATTATGATGTCTTAAGAAGAGTAAGCTTACTTGAAAAACAAGTTGTTGAAATTATGAATCATTTGAAAAAGCGAGCGCAACAAGAAGTAGAAACAACACCACCACCACAAGTATAATTTTCAAAAACACATTTAGATAATTGCGGTGTACATTAGGTACATTGAGGAAAGTCCATGCTCACACATTGCTGAGACGCATGTAGTGTTCGTGCTTGATGAAATAATAAATCAAGGCAGATTTATCCGAATCTGACGGCTGTTTACGCACCTAAGTGCTAGTCATATGGTGCTATGAACTTTAAAAGTGCCACAGTGACGTAGTCTTCTTAGAAATAAGAAGAGTGGAACGCGGTAAACCCCACGAGTGAGAAACCCAAAATTGGTAGGGGAACTTTTTAACTTGGAATTCAACGAGTAAAAGAGGTAGTATTTTACTACAGATAAATAATTATCAATACATGAAATATTGTATACAGAACATGGCTTATTAATGTGTTTCGGATATTAAAATAAAATAAAAAACATGTCAAAATAAAATAAAAACGAGGTGTCATGCATTGCAAGCAGAAACAAAAAATATAAATATACTGTTTCTCATCAGGAGCGGTCTTTTAACAATTGTCACAATACTGTTGTATTATCCTAAATTTGGTGGAGCACTTACAGTTTTGAACGGTGTGTTTATTTATTTTTCTTATTTTTTGGCTACAATCATGCTATTGGTCTATGCAATAATGCATTTTGTTGCTCTTTTCAGGATGAAATATGTAATTGATGAGAAGATAAAATTACAGCAGACTAAAGAAGAATTTGTTCTTTTTTCCTACGCTGCAGTTATGATAATGACGGCTTTGCTACAGGGACGATATATTATGCTTCCTATTTTAGGGGTGTCATATATTCTACTAGAGCTCTTACCAGTGTACAGATTTATGCTATATGCTGGTAGAACAGAGATGAAATGCAAACGGACGATTTGGACATGGGTTAAAGAAGTTCTGTTTTTCGTAACCTGTCTCTTATTTTTTGTGGGTAATCAGCCATTCCAACAGCTGCAATTACCGGTAGCAGAACTCCTGTTATTAATACTAATCTTTATTAATATTTACACATATTGGCAATCACTTTCATTAAAAAGCTAAACTGGCTTAGTAAGAAGGGAAAATTAGAGACGATGAGTGATAGAGAAAAAGCCCTTGAAGAGGCAATCAAGAAAATTGAAAAGGACTTTGGAAAAGGTGCTGTTATGAGACTAGGTGATCATCCACCAAAAATAGTTTCAGCAATTTCCACAGGATCTCTGCTTTTAGATGATGCTTTGGGGGTGGGTGGTTTCCCCAAAGGAAGAATTGTTGAAATTTACGGGCCAGAGAGCTCGGGGAAAACCACTGTTGCTTTACATGCCATTGCTGAAGTTCAAAAAGTCGGAGGAGTAGCTGCATTTATTGATGCAGAGCATGCATTAGACCCGGACTATGCTCAAAAAGTGGGGGTAAATGTTGATGATTTGCTTGTATCACAACCCGACACGGGAGAACAGGCCCTAGAAATTGCTGATGCCCTGGTACATAGCGGTGCGGTTGATATAATTGTTGTTGATTCGGTGGCAGCCTTGGTTCCACAAGCAGAAATTGAAGGAGACATGGGAGCATCCCATGTTGGACTACAAGCAAGACTTATGTCACAAGCATTAAGAAAGCTAACAGGGACAATTAGCAAGGTCGGAACAATTACGATTTTCATTAACCAACTGCGTGAAAAAGTCGGCGTAATGTATGGAAATCCGGAAACTACTCCAGGAGGACGAGCTTTAAAGTTTTATTCATCAATCAGACTGGATGTCCGCAAAGGCGAAGTTATAAAAGAGGGAACAGTGATTGTGGGTAATAAGGTTAAAATTAAGGTTGTTAAAAATAAAGTGGCACCGCCTTTTAAATTAGTAGAATTAGATATGATTTATGGAACTGGATTTTCAAAAACAGGAGAGCTACTAGATTTAGCAGTACAGTATGATATTATTGATAAAGCGGGTGCATGGTACTCATATAATGGTGAAAAAGTCGGCCAAGGACGCGAAAATTCCAAACAATTTTTAGATAATAATCAAGATGTATATGAAGAAATTCATCAGATTCTTAGAAAGAAATTTGATAATAAAAATGATATAAAATCAGAAGAAGAATAAATAATCAGCATAGAAGGTAGTGTTGGGGACTTGATTTGTTCTTAATAGTATCTTTTTTGAGAAGGGAGTAAGAAATGACAAATATTTTAGTAATAACGATATTCTTAACAGCATCGATCATACTAGCAGTCGTAACTTTTATTCTTGGCAGAAGTCTTGAAAAGAAGGCGCAAGAAATTGGCAAGCAGACAGCAGCAGATTTAATTGAACATGCTAATCAGGTAATCGAAGGTAATAAGAAAGTATCCATTTTAGAAACACGGGAAAAAATTAGAGGTCTTGAGCAAGAGCAATTTGCTATTTTTGATCAAAAAGAAAAGCAAATTGCAGAAGAAAAAAATATAATTAAGTTTCAGGAAAAAGAATTGTTATTTAAGGCGGAAACAATTGAAAATAAGCAGCAAGAGCAGGAAAATAGACAAATAATTATTGAACAAGAATTAGAAAAATTAAGCAATCAAAAAACGAAATTCGAGGAAGAGAAGAAAATTAGTTTACAGGAAGCAGACAATAAAATTTCAGAAATTGCTCAGCTTTCACAGGAGGATGCACAGAGAATTGTGCTCGAAAAAGCCAAAGCAACTGTTGAAGCTGATATTGCACAGTATATTTATAAAGAAGAAGAAAAAGCTAAATTTCAAATTAAACAGCGAAGTAAAAATATTCTTGTTCAGGCAATGCAACGCTATACTGTAGAAGTTGCAACAGAAAGAACCGTATCAGTTGTTGTCCTTGCAAATGATGATCTTAAGGGCCGGTTGATTGGCCGTGAAGGTCGAAATATTAGATCAATTGAGACACTAACAGGTGTAGATGTCATTATTGATGATACACCGGAAGCTGTCGTACTATCATGTTTTGATCCAATAAGAAGAGAGCTTGCACGTATGATGGTGCAAGAATTAGTTGATGATGGGAGAATCCATCCAGGGAGAATAGAAGAAGTTTTTTATCAAAAACAAAACGAATTAGAGGTAATTTTACAAGATTTTGGTGAAAATGCACTGGTAGAAATGAATTTGCCAACGATGGATACACAATTAGTAAAGTTGTTTGGGAAATTACATTTTAGAACAAGTTATGGTCAAAATATTCTCCAGCATTCAATGGAAGTCGGTTTCATTGCGGGTGTTCTTGCTTCAGAATTAGGTGAGGATGTCATGCTTGCAAGACGTGCAGGACTATTACATGATATTGGAAAAGCAATTGATTTTGAAAATGAGGGGTCACATGTTGAACTAGGTGTCAAAATTGCTAAGAAATTCCATGAAAGTGAAACAGTTATAAACGCGATTGCTTCGCATCATGGTGATGAACCAGCAACATCAATTATTTCTGAGCTTGTAGCAATTGCTGATAGCTTAAGTGCTACAAGACCAGGAGCAAGACGCGAATCGCTTGAATCATATATCAAGCGATTAACAGATTTAGAAGAAATTTCAACAGAGTTTGAAGGCGTTGCGAAAGCGTATGCTATTCAAGCTGGTCGTGAAATCAGAGTGATTGTTAATCCAGATTTAGCAAGTGATAAACAGACAACAGTATTAGCACACGAAATAAGAAAGAAAATTGAAGATACGCTCCAGTATCCTGGAACAATCAAAGTAACAGTTGTTCGTGAAACAAGAGCAATTGATATTGCAAAATAGAAAGTAGGCCGCAGCAAATATGAAAATTTTATTCGTAGGTGATATCTACGCTAATCCAGGGAGAGAAATACTCAAGCGAAAACTCAAGCTAATTCAAAAGCAAAACGAGATTGATTTTACGATTGTAAATGGTGAAAATGCAACCAATGGTCGTGGACTTAGCCTGGCACACTACAAAGAAATGATGCAACTACCAATAGATGTGATTACAATGGGGAATCACATCTTTGGGCAATCAGAGATATTTGATTTTCTTGATGAAAAAGAACCATTAATTCGACCAGAAAATGGACATCCAAACTGGCCCGGGAAAGGCTATTTTATCTATGAACACAATAATAAAAAAATTGCGGTTATTAACTTATTAGGATCTGCTGGCGTTGTTTCGTCGGTTAATCCTTTTTTGTCTTTTGACCAAATATATGAAAAAATTAAAGCAGAGGCAGATATAATTTTTGTTGATTTCCACGCTGAAATGACAAGTGAAAAAATAGCATTTGGTTACCATGCAACTGGGCGTGCACAAGTTGTTATTGGAACTCATACACATGTGCAAACAGCAGATGCACGAATTCTTGAGGGACAAACAGCATACTTAACAGATGTGGGTATGACTGGCCCACTAGAGGGAGTAATCGGTGTCAAAAAAGAAATTATAATCCAGCGGTTTTTAAAGAACTATCCATCACGGTTTGAAGTAGCAAAAGGAAAAACACAATTAAATGCGGTAATTATAACAATTGATGATCAAACAAATTTACCAGTAGATATCAAGACAATACATGTCGAAGATGCATAAAATTATAAGTAGTGAGACAAACCAATGAAATGAGAGAAAAGATATGAAACAAAAAAGAACTAAAAAAAGAACAGTTGCCTCATTTGGCAAGTATTTTAGTGCTCCATCTTTGAAAGATGCAAGAAAACGAAGAACCTCAGAAGAATCAATAGTAAGCCGTGATGCTTTTGAAATTCCTGAGGATATGGTTGATGCGGGTATTGGCAAGAAATACTATATTCGAACATATGGTTGTCAAATGAATGAGCATGATACGGAAGTTATGGCTGGTATTTTTGAAGTACTTGGATATACTAAAACGGAACAAACAGTAGATGCTGATATTATTTTATTGAATACTTGCGCGGTGCGTGATACGGCGGAAAATAAAGTGTTTGGTGAATTAGGACATTTGAAATATTTAAAAGCGAGCAGACCCGAATTAATTCTAGGTGTTTGCGGTTGTATGTCACAAGAAGAAGAAGTTGTTGATACAATCCTACGCAAGCATCAGCATGTCGATATGATTTTTGGCACACATAACATTCATCGGCTGCCGACACTGATTCGAGAAGCTTACTTAAATAAAGAGATGGTTGTTGAAGTTTGGTCTCAAGAAGGCGAAATAATTGAAAATTTACCAAAAACAAGATTGGGTGACCTAAAAGCGTGGGTTAATATTGCCTATGGATGCGATAAGTTTTGCACATATTGTATTATTCCTTATACAAGGGGAAAAGAAAGAAGTAGAGCACCCGAAGATATTCTAGCAGAAATTAAAGAATTAGTTGAAAAGGGGTACCAAGAAATTACACTACTGGGCCAAAATGTTAATAGTTATGGTCGTGATATTAAGGCTTCAACTTATAATTTTGCCAATTTACTAGAAGATGTGAGTAAATTAGCTGTTCCAAGAATTCGGTTTACGACTTCACATCCATGGGAATTCACGGAGGAAATGATCACAGCAATTGCTGAAAATGATAATATTATGCCACACGTACATCTTCCCGTCCAGTCAGGGAGCAGTAAAATTTTACAAAAAATGGGAAGACAATATACACGTGAACAGTACTTAGCATTATATCAGAAAATTAGAGAAAATGTTGCAAATGTGGCGATAACAACCGATATTATTGTTGGCTTTCCTAATGAAACACAGCAAGAGTTTGATGACACAGTTAGTCTTGTACAGGCATGTGAGTTTGATGGTGCCTATACTTTTATTTATTCACAGAGAGATGGGACACCAGCTGCTAAATTAAGTGATAACGTTAGTACAGCTGACAAAAAGCAAAGGTTACAGGAATTAAATAAAATTGTAAATGAGAGTGCCTTAAAACGTAATCAAGCATTCCTTGATCAAGTCGTAGAAGTCTTAGTTCACGGTGAAAGCAAGAAAAATCCTGATGTCCTTTCAGGGTATACAGGGCAAAATAAGCTGGTTAACTTTGTTGGCCCTAAATCACTAATTGGTAAAATTATCAAAGTAAAAGTAAGTAATGTTAAAAATTGGACACTGGATGGAGAATATACTGATGGAAAATAATCTAGAGGGATTAAAAGTAAAATTAGTTGAACAAATCATGGATATAGAGTCGATTAAAATCTACCTGCAAACAAAAGATTATTATGCTAGCAATAGAAGGATAACAGACTTAACACGAGCACAAAAAGCAACGCAAAAAGAGATTGTTAATGCACAGCACATTGAAAAAAAAGGGCAAGTAAAACTACTAGAAAAAAAACTAGCAGAAATAACAGCAGAGCTAGAAGAAATTCCATTATTTCAGCAGTTTAAAACCGCAAGTGAAGAAGCACAGATAACGTTAAGTGAAATCAGTGAATTAATCAATTATGAGCTATCTTTAGTTATATTAGAAGGGGAGTAAAGGATGAAAAAGCAAATAGAATGGAACGTATATTTTATGGGATTAGCATACTTATCTGGAATGAGGAGTAAGGACCCTTCAACGCAAGTGGGAGCATGTATTGTTAATGCTCATAATAGAATAGTTGGTATTGGATATAATGGATTCCCTAGAGGCTGTGAAGATGATGCCTTCCCCTGGGATAAAGAAGGTGATTTTTGTCAGACAAAATATGCGTATGTCGTCCATGCCGAATTAAATGCAATTTTAAATAGTCAGGGTAATTTACATGGTTGTGAAATTTACGTGACCCATTTTCCTTGCAATGAATGTGCAAAAGCAATTGTCCAGTCAGGAATTACAAAAGTGATTTATGCAAGTGATAAGCATGCACACAAGGAAACCACTTTTGCCTCACAAAAGATGTTTGCGGCAGCAAATATCCCAACAATTAAGGTCGATGAACTGGAACTCGAGCTCAAAACACCCCTCAAAATACATACATCAACCAAATAAAAACCTGAAAGAAGGGTAAAGGATGAAAAAAAAGGGAATACAGCCACTCCGTATTTGTCAGACATATGAAGAAATCACCCTAACGTGGTTACAGCAAAATAGCAAAACAAATCTTTTTATTGATGTTGATAATACACTATTCATTCCTAAAAAATCACTAGCAGAGCAAGACACGGAACAAGTTGTGAAATTTATTCAAGTATTACAAGTAAATGATATTGGTATAGTGGCAATTAGTAATAATTTTTCTGTAGATCGAAAAAAGTTTTTTGATGATTTACTGGTGCCGACCATTTTTTTTGCTAAGAAGCCTCTAAGTATTGGGTTTAAAAAGGCTTTGAGGTTACTTGATTTAGATAAGAACGATAAAGGGAAAATAATTCACGTTGGGGATCAGTTTTTGACTGATGGTGTAGGTGCCTTTTTGTTTGGAATTGATTATGTGCTAGTGCGACCAATTAGGACGGATAGTGACTTAATTTATGCCAAACCAAGTCGGATAATTGAGAAAATATTGGGAGTTTATAAGCTGGAGGGAAGAAAATGAGCGGTGAAAAATATGTCACAATTGAAAACAGATTAAAAATGCTGGCACATGCACATCTTAAATTAGATGATTTAGAGGAACATAGTGATAAATTGAGGACGATTGGCTACTATCGTGTTTCACAAATAATTAAGCGTATCCATCATGTTGAGCCTAAAAGAATTGTTACATTAGCACAAGTTATCGATATTTTTAATGGCGAACAGAAATTAAGAGGAATACTGAGTGAGTTAATTAGTTATTTTGAAATAACAATGAGAAGTCATATTAGCGAGGCATACCTCCAATGGTTTGGTCGAAATGGCTATAAGGATGAGAAAAACTTTCCCAATAAGCAGCTATATCCAATCTTAATGAGAAAAATTACAAAACAAGTTGATATGAAATCATTATATGAAGTTATTGACTATAAAAAATATACGGATATTGAGCAGCTGCCAATTTGGATTGCAATTGAAATGTCAACGTTTCACATGCTAACATTATTTGTCGAAGTACTACCAGGGGATAAACAGGCATTTCTAGCAGAAAAATTCAACTTGGATAGAGAAACATTTATTTCATGGATAAATTATATTTTAGTTGTTAGAAATGCTTGTGCCCATCAAGGATTATTATTTAGTCGAAAATTTGAAAGAGATGTAATCCTAGCCCCAGGTACAAGCCCAGATGTATTTGCAGCTCTTAACATGCTCAAAGTATTACTTGGTGATACGCAGTTTTCAGAAGTAGAGCGAATTTTCAAACAGAGTGGAGACATAGCCGAATTGATGAATTTTATGAATTACTATCGAAGTTAAACTGCAAAACAGCAGTTTTTTTTGAAACATTTTTTCAATAAGTCACTATTAATTCGGTTGAAAAACAGAATTGTTGAAAAAAAGTTTCAATTGATAAATATGGCTTGAAACATTTCGGGTAAAGTGTATAATGATGTTGTAACCGTTTACAATAACGTGGTTATAATAATTTTGAAGGAGAGTACGCCGATGGGGAAAACAACTAAAATTTTATTGACACTACTTATTAGTCTTTCACTCGTTTTTACGGTTAAAGCAACCGAAGAGCAAAACCCTTTGTATAAGTATGTTAAATTTGAGGATGGGTCATACGGATATGACGCACAGCAACCAATTAATTTTTACAGCCAATCCACAGAACAAATTCAGATACCAAAGGAATATAAGCAACCAAAAGAGCAATTTAAAGCAACATGGGTTGCAACAATTGCTAATTTAAACATGACAACCCCAACATCAGAGGCTGATTTTAAAGCCCAGTACACAACACGACTAGACGAAATGAAAAAATGGAATATGAATGCGATGATTTTTCAAGTAAGACCGCTGCTTGATGCATTTTATCCGTCAGTTCACAATCCAACATCAGAATACTTAGGTGGAAAGCAAGGTGTAAATGTTGATTACGATGCTTTAGAGTGGATGGTTGACACAACGCATGCTCAAGGATTAGAATACCACGCGTGGTTTAATCCATATCGGGTAACAAACATTAAAATCACATCACCTGCGATGCTAACAAAATTAGGACTTACAGCAGAACAAGCAGCAAATATCTCAGTTGCAGATCATATAAGATTATTTAATGAGCATGGACTGCTAGCAGATTCAAATTTTGCCGTATTACATCCAGAAAATGTTCTTAGTTTTGATGATAAATTATTTTTAAATCCCGGACTACCAGAGACAGTTACACATGTAAAGTCAACAATTGAAGAAGTTGTGACAAATTATGATGTTGATGGTATTCACTTTGATGATTATTTTTATCCGTATCGTATAGGAGATAAATATTTTGGTACTAAGGGTGAAGATCGCGCAGCATTTGTGAAGTATGGAATTGAAAATGGCTATGAGGACTCGGCGTTAGGGCTAGAATCATGGAGACGTGATAATGTAAATAAACTAGTTGAAGGTGTAAAAGAAGTCATCACGACACACAACACCAAAACGAAGAGTGCTGTTCAATATGGAATAAGTCCATTTGGCATTTGGGAACATGCGGCAAATGATCCACGCGGTTCAAATACACCGACAGGTTCATCGCAATCGTATTCACGCAGTATTTACGGAGATACGTACAAATGGGTAAAAGACGGAACACTTGACTATGTTACACCACAGATATATTGGAGTTTTGGTCAGGCTGCAGCACCATATGGTGAGTTGACAAAATGGTGGAATGATACAGTAGAAGGCACAAATGTACAATTATACATAGGACATGCTAATTATAAGTATATTGGCAATGGTGGCTGGGATTCTGAATGGATGAATCCAGATGAAATTAATAATCAGCTACACTTTAACCAAAAGTATAAAAATGTAAAAGGGAGTGTATTATTTAGTTATAATGATATTATACCTTCAGACTTAGCAAAAGTGCCAGCAGGAGATATTGGGAAACATACCGCTAAAAATCAATCAATTGAAATTTTAAAAGGTGATACATTTAGCCAAAAATCACTTACGCCCGCAAAGCCATGGCTATCTCCAGCAGCAGTACTAGCACCTACAGATATAACAATAAATGGTGATGCTGTAGCTTGGAAAGACGAAGCAAATGTTGCACCAAGATATTATGTATTATATGAGGGGAAAAATACAACAGATCCAGCAGAAATCATTAAAAGCTCAGAAAACATTAAACAAAAAATTGATGTGAAATCGAGTAGAACAAAACAATATAATATTTCAATTGCCAATTTTGATTCAGGAGCTACATATGTGTTGACAACATTAGATAAAGCCTATGTTGAATCAGCACCAGTTGTAGTAAAAAATGTTGAAGAGACAACAAAACAACCGGAAGAGACAACAAAACAACCGGAAGAAACAACAAAACAACCGGAAGAAACAACAAAACAACCGGAAGAAACAACAAAACAACCGGAGGAAACAACAAAACAACCGGAGGAAACAACAAAACAACCGGAGGAAACAACAAAACAACCGGAGGAAACAACAAAACAACCAGAAGATCTCAAAATATCAGCATCAAAAGTTGATATTACATATGCTCCTGGAACAGTTGTAACAGAAGAACAATTTTTGTCCGACATTGAAGTGAAAACACAGCTTCCATCAGACATAACATCTGATTTTAAGGAAGTGGTAAACTTCAATAAAGAAGGAAAATACAAAGTAACTGTTAAAGCAGCACCAGGAACACGACTATTATCAGTAACAACGCTAGCAGAGGTCAACACGCTAGAAATCAACGTTACCATAGCAACACCAAACAGCACAGCTGTCATCCCAGGTGGAGAAGTTCTGCCAACAACCGGACAGCGCGGGAGTCAACTAATCATTGGTGGACTAGGGATAGTAATCGCAAGTATCATGTTAACTTTTAGAAAAAAAGAGAATAACTAAAAAAACACACACCTTCAGCTGTAAAGTTGAAGGTGTGTTTTCTTAAAAAAAATGGAAGAAGAGGAATAATGAGTAATTATAAATTAATTGCATTAGCCCTAGATGGTACACTTAATAATCATCAAAATGAGATTAGTCCACGAACGAGAAAAACTTATTAATATTCAAAAAAAGAGCAAGACTACTTTAATCTTGCTCTTACTTAGTTTCTAAATGGTATCCCAGGAGGGATTCGAACCCCCGACCGACGGCTTAGAAGGCCGTTGCTCTATCCAGCTGAGCTACTGAGACATATTTTTTTTCAGTACTACTAAATTATACCAAAAAATGAAAAAAATACAAGCGTAAAATGAAGGAATTTCTGAAAGAAGTGATTAAAATACGAGGGAAACAACTGTATCATTTTTATTCACTAATTAAAAAAGAGAAAATATTGATTTAAATGCTAAGATTTGCTATAATTAACCTTAAATACTATTTAATACTACATTTAATTTATAAGAGTAGTAAAATAAAAAGGAGAAATAAATAAATGGAAGCAGATCCCATGTCCGTACTTACGGGACTACAAGCTGTTGCTACAAGTGTTAACACTGGAACGGTAAACATTGGCATGCAATTAGTTATAATTGTGGTGCTAACAATTATAAATGCCCTGTTTTCAGGAGCCGAAATGGCAATTGTCTCGGTCAATAAAAATAAACTTAGGGTTTTAGTAGAAGAAGGAAACAAAAATGCTATTATATTAGAAAAACTATTGAGTGAACCGACAAAATTATTATCAACAATTCAAGTAGGTATCACACTAGCAGGTTTTTTATCGAGTGCATCAGCAGCCACAGGACTTGCTGTTGTCTTAGATAAACTGCTGATTAGTTGGAATATACCGTACTCACAAAATATTTCGCTGATCACGATCACAATAATATTAGCTTATATTACACTTGTTTTTGGTGAACTATTTCCAAAAAGAGTTGCTTTGCGGCATTCAGATAAAATTGCATTAATGTCGGCTAATCCGGTGCTGATTATTTCAAAAATTGCTGCACCATTTGTTAAGGTGCTATCATTTTCAACAAATATCATGATTCGCCTTGTAGGAATGGATTCAGAAGATTTAGAAGAGCAAGTTTCAAAAGAAGAAATTAAAGCATTAGTCGAAGTTGGTGAGGTAAATGGTGTCTTTAATGAATCGGAAAAATTGATGATCCATAGTATTATTTCTTTTGATGATAAATTAGCTAAAGAAGTAATGACACCAAGAATCGAAGTGTTTACAATTAATGCCGATCAAAATGTCTTGGATTATATGGATGAAATGTTAGACGTAATGTATTCAAGAGTGCCAGTATATGAAGGTGATATTGATAATATTATCGGTATTTTATATATGAAAGATTTCATTGCTGCTGCTTATAAGGTTGGCTTTGAACACGTCGATGTTCGAAAAATCATGCATCAACCATATTTTGTCCCAGAACGCCAAAATATTGATGTACTATTTAAAGAGTTACAGGATTCAAAGAAGCATATTGCTATCCTTATTGATGAATATGGTGGCTTCTCGGGAATCGTTACAATTGAAGATTTAATTGAAGAAATTATGGGAGAAATTGAAGATGAATTTGATAACGATGAACCTGATATTTTCAAGGTAAGTGATAGTGAATATTTGATCAAAGGAATTTTACATATTGGTGATTTAAATGAAGAGCTTGGCTTGAATTTTGATGAAGAATCTGAGGAATATGATACAATTGGTGGTTTTTTAATTAATTTGATTAAGCATATTCCGGATGAAGATGAGGATGATATTTATTTTGAAAACTTTGTTTTTCATATTGAGGAAATAAAAGAAAAAAGAATTGAAAGAGTGCGGATGACAATTATTCCAAACAAACCAGAAAATAATAAGTAGGCATATAAAAAAGACATCACATTATTGTGGTGTCTTTTCCTTAGCTAAATTGGTGATTGTATTGATAATATCAATGGCTAAATTTTTCTTGCTATTAAGGGGAAAGTCAGCAACTAATCCATCACTATTAATCAGTCTAAGTGAGTTTGTTGCTGTATTAAAGTTTGTTAGATCATTCACAAGGATGTAGTCAAGATTTTTGACAATCAGTTTTTTTGTAGCATTTTGAAGATGATCAGTATCTTCTGCGGCAAATCCAATTAATTGTTGTTGGCTTTGCTTTAAGCGGCCTAAGTGTTCAAGAATATCAATACTTCTAGTCAAGGGAATAGCGAGGTTATTGCTCATTTTTTTTATTTTATGAGAACTAACCGTTACAGGTTTATAGTCCGATACGGCAGCTGACATAAAGATAATATCGGCACGTGGATAATATTCTAGCATCGATTCATGCATCTGCTCAGGCGTTTGGATGGCAATGGTTGTAATTAGAGGGTTAATTATTAAATTATTTGGCCCAATTACAAGGATAACATCTGCTCCTAAACGTAAAGCAGCATCTGCTAAAGCCAGACCCATTTGGCCCGAAGATGTATTGCTAATATAACGAATTGGATCGAGATAAACACGAGTAGGTCCAGCACTTATTAGCACGGTTTTACCCCTCAGCTTGGAAGATGTGGTGCAGTGTGTATCAATAGCAGAATAAAGCTCATTTAAAGGCGCTAGGCGACCAATTCCCACAACCCCACAGGCAAGCATTCCAAAGTGTGGGGAAACAGTCAAAACGCCTGAATTTTGGAGTGTGAGCAGAGAACTCTGTAAAATAGGATTGTTATACATATGTGTATTCATCGCTGGGGCTAATAATAAAGGCGCAGTTTTAGCAGCTACAATTGTTGAAAGTAAATCATCAGCTAGTCCAAGTGCATATTTATTTATACTATTGTATGTAGCCGGAATAATAGCAATGAGATCAACATCTTGTGCAAGCATAATATGTGTGATTGAGCCTTCCTCCTCCAGACTAATCTCATTTGTGAAAAAATTTTTCTTGCCAACGATTTTAATGATTTCATCATTGAAATTAAAACTGCTGGCATTTTTTGTCATGACAACATAGACAGTATGTCCAGAAGCAAGGAGTCTAACCAGTAATTCGGGTATTTTTTGAATTGCGATTGAGCCAGTTATGCCCAGTGTTATTTTAGCCATTATTTCAACAACCTTCCCTTATTTATTCAAGTTATAAATGATTTGTAAGCCCTCTAAAACTAAGTTATTATCAATTATATCAATGTGCTTAGTGTATTTTTCAATAATTATTGCCTGCCCACCAGTGGCAATGACTTGTGCTTGCGGTAGATTTAGCTCAGCTCGAATCCGTTCAATCATACCATCAATAAGACTAGAAAATCCATAAACAATACCTGATTGGACAGCATGTTGTGTCGACCGACCAACAACAGTTGGAGGTGCAACAAGACTAAACCTAGGTAGTTTAGCAGCATTTTCAAATAATGAGAGTGCTGCTAATTCTAATCCGGGAATAATTGCCCCACCAATAAAATCACCTTGTTGTGTAATAACAGTAATTGTTGTGGCAGTTCCCAAGTCAACAATTATTGCAGGACCACCATACTTATTAAATGCAGCAACAGCTGCAACAATAAGATCGGCACCCGCATTTTTTGGCTCGTCGAGGCGAATATTTATCCCTGTTTTAACTCCAGGACCAACAATGATTGGATGAACATTAAAATATATTTTACAGAGACGTTCAATTGTCAATAACATGTCAGGGACAACACTTGCAACAACAACAGCAGTGATGTCATCGGCCACAATAAATTTGTCAGCAAGCAATGCTTTAAATAAAATAGCATATTCATCGGCTGTCTTCTTAGCATCTGTTACGACCCTCCATGTATGTAGAATTTCAGACCTTTCGTTTTGAGATACACCAATAACCGTGTTTGTATTGCCAATATCGATAAGTAGTATCATCCTAGTTGCCTCCTTTTTTCTTTAGGCTTAGTGCTCTAATAATTGGGGGGACTAATATCAGTGCAATAATAATCTCGGGGATACCATTTGTAATGAAAATGAGCAAGAGTGCCTGAGCGGCCAATAAATTATCGGAATTAAACATTGTATGATAAAAAAGATATAATCCGAATAGAACTAAACCAGAATGGATAGCACTGCTAGAGCCTGCAGTGATAAAAACAGACCAGCGTGGATACTTATTTTTGAGCACCAGGTACAAATATCCTGAAGTGACACCAAATAGGACACGGGGAACAATGGAAATAAGTGGATTATAGAAAGCAAAACTAAAGAGACTAGGTTTAATAATGGCGTTTACAATACTTGATATTCCGAAAATAAACCCAACAATACCCCCAACAACAGGGCCCCCAACAATAGCAGCTATTAAAACAGGGATATGCATCGTTGTTAGCGTAATTGGGCCAATTGAAATAAAGCCAAAAGAACTAAGTGTTAAAAAGGCACATAGCCCACCAAGGACACCAATTAATGTAATATTGTAGACAAGCTTACGCCTGCTCAAGTAACTATTCATAAAAAAACTCCTTAAATTTAGGCTTGCAAAAGGCAATGCCGGATTCTTGAGACGCTATTTCTTTTTTCAATAACCGAAGTAAATGTACGCTAATAATGTAGTCGCACTTCAGGAGGATATCAAAATAAAAAGTTGAAATAGTTGTCTTATTAAAGTATATCAAAAAAAAGGTGTAAATAGCAAAAAAAATACTAAAAAGAATAATAATCAAATCATTTCTTTATCTCTAAGCAAAAATATAGTATAATGATTAGAAAAAGAAGAAGAGGAGGTAAAAGAAGATGAGAGGTCTTACAATAAGTGACCGACGTAATTTTATGATATTTACTATCATACTAGGAGTAGTACTGCTAAGAATTGATTTGTTTGGTAATTATTTATCTTCATTTTTCGGTTTAATATCACCGTTACTGGTGGGCGTGGGAATTGCATTTCTGTTAAATCGACCAATGATTTTCTTTGAAAAATTAATTAGGAAGATTTATAAGAAACAGAGTGCCTTGCCCAGAATCACAGCGGTGATTTTGTCTTATATTCTGTTAGTAATGTTTATTATAGGAATAATAAGTGTTGTTGTCCCGCAATTAATTATTAGTGGAAACACTTTTTATCGAAATTTGGACCAATATCAGGAGAATTTAGAAAATCTAATTGAGTTCACAAATCAGTGGTTCGTACTTGAGGAATTAAATATTGATGAGATTGTTGCAACGGTTGTTGATGTTTTAAGTAAAAGTGCTGCAACATTAATCCCAAATCTTTTGGCGTGGACATCAAATGTTTTCACAGTGGTTGTTACTTCAATATTTGCAGTGGTATTTTCATTTTATTTTCTTATAGGAAAAGAGAAGAAAATTACAGTTATTAGAAATATGATTTTGGTGTATGGGAAGGAAAAAGTGTATAGAAATATCAGTTATCTGTATCATATAACGGTTGAAATTTTCAACAAATATGTGATTGGCCAAATTACTGAGGCGATGATTTTAGCGACATTATGTTACCTGGGAATGAAAGTTTTTGGGTTTGAATATAGCCTACTAATTAGCGTATTAATTGGTATTACGGCATTGGTGCCAATTGTTGGCGCTTATGTTGGTGGTGGGATAGCATTTTTCTTACTCGTTATAATTTCACCGATGCAAGGTATGCTGTTTCTTGTATATCTTATTGTCCTGCAGCAAGTTGAAAATACGTTTATTTATCCCCATGTAGTTGGAACTTCATTAGGATTACCACCATTATTTGTAATGTTGGCTGTTATTATTGGAGGTGGACTCTTTGGTTTTACCGGAATGATTTTAGGCGTTCCGGTGATGGCAATTATATTTACAGTCATTAAAAATGACCTAGATCAGCAATTAGTAATTGAAAAGGAGCATATAAATGAAGAGAAATAAGTTAATTATGGCCCCCGGTCCTACAAATGTTCCACAGGTTTATATGGATGAGTTAGCACTAGAATTTCCGCACCATCGAACACAAGAATTTGCCGATTTGATGGGTAAACTATCAAATAACATAGCTAAGTTACTTCACGTTGAGGATGGCGAAGTGCTGCTATTTACCTCATCTGGAACAGGAGCAATGGAATCAACAGTTGTGAATTTCTTTTGTCATGGTGATAGTGTTTTGGTTATTGACATTGGTTTTTTTGGTCAGCGATATAAAACACTATGTGAACGTTTTGGTTTGAATGTGATTAGTTTATCATACCAAGTTGGTGAAACATACAATCTTGAAGAGGTTAAACAAGCAATAGCAGATAATCCACATATTAGAGCAATTTTCGTCACACATCATGAAACGTCAACAGGTGTATTAAATGATGTAGAAGCGTTAGGGCAGTTAACAGCTAAAATGGAGGATACATTATTAATTGTTGATTCAATTAGTGGTGCAATTATTCATCCCCTAAAAATGAAGCAATGGCATATTGACGTGCTTTCGGGTGGTTCACAAAAAGGATTTTTAATTCCACCTGGATTAAGTTTTGTTTGTCTAAGCCAAAAAGCTCTAGCTTGTATTGAAAGATCAACAATGCCACGTTACTATTGGGACTACCAAATGATGCTAGACATGGCTAAAAAGGGCCAAACACCTTCAACACCAGCTATTAACCTGATGGGGGCTATGCTAAAGTCTACAGAAGACTTACTCATGGAGGGTCTAGAAAAGACTTGGAATCACCATCAGAATTTAAGAAACTATCTAGAAGAAGTATTGGTAAAACACCAGCTGAAATTAGCGGTAGAAAATCCAGCTATTCGGGGAAATGTGGTTGTCCCCTTCTACCTACCCGAAGGAGCGAATAGTCTGGAGGTGTGTGCCTTATTGGAAACAGAGCATAATATAATTATTGTTCCAGGACTCGGACCACAGGCAGCTAAAATGGTGCGCGTGGGCATCATTGGACCATTAAATGAGCAAGATGTTGACATCTTTATCAATGCACTTAAGTTAACACTTATAAAATTATACAATATAGTAATCAAACATGTAGAAAAGAAAGGATGTCATTTATGAGTTTTATATTTGAATTAGGAAGAGATACAGCAGTATTAAATTTTACTGCTCAATATTGTGAAACAAAAGTTGAGGTACTAGAAAGTGTGGGGTTTGAAAAAGTATTATTATCATACCTTGCAAAAATTAAGAAAAGAGATACACCAACGTATCAATATTTATTAGATGGTAGAACTGTAGATATTGAAGCTATGCAAGGAGAAATGCAACAACTATTTAAGTTATTGTTGGTGCTAGATCCAAATGAAATTATTGCATCAAATACGCTGTACAAGGGCTATTTAGTCGACCACGAAGCATTTATCGGTTGTGTGGAAGAAATTTATAGTTACTGGAGAAAATTGGGGAGGTATGCAATTGCCTACAATGCTCAGTATCAAAAAGGGATTCAAAATACGCAATTTATTGAAACGCATGCTAGATTTTCAGCGCTAATTTTAACAACATATCGTGTAATCAGTGAGAAAATAAAAGGATCTAAAAATCGTGTGTACCGTCAACTAATAGCAGGAGTTAATGCAGGTCTAGTCGTAAATAAAACGGTTTACCCCTTAACAGATCAATTATATAGTGAGCTTTTCGATATCCCAATGATAGAATCAATCGTTTTACACCCCCCCTTTATTACTTATCCAAAGAAAAATACAAGAAAAGGAATCTTTAATGAGGTTTTTGAAAATCCATTAAAAGGGATTGAATTAGAAGGAAAAGATTATTTCTGCTATCCTGCTAAAGTAGGAGATTTAATGGCCTTTGTTTACTTTCATAAAGATTTTATGGCACAAGGGGTTACACTCTGTAATCTATTTGAATTAGCGGATTTAGAAGAAGCGATGACAACAAAACCAGATCTGATTTATGTATATGGAGTTCCAGATGGTAAAGAAGATACAGTGTTTTATAAAGATGAAGCAAATGATATGTATATTGGATATGCCTCGTACAGTGAAAACATCGATTATTTTGGCTATATGAAAAAAATGATCTTAACAATTCATAATGTTAAGATGATTGATCAAAAGGCACTGCCATTACATGGTGCAATGGCTAATATTATGATGACAAATGGGAAGACAAAGAATATTATTATTATTGGAGATTCAGGGGCTGGAAAATCAGAGACATTAGAGGCATTAAGAACAATTGGAGAACAATATATCAAAGATATTAAAATAATTTTTGATGATATGGGAGTGTTAAGCCAACAGGATAATAGCCTAGTTGCACACGGAACAGAAATTGGAGCATTCGTTCGTTTAGACGATTTAGATGTGGGTTACGCTTATAAGGAAATTGATAGAAGTATCTTCATGAATCCAGATAGAATTAATGCGCGTATTGTAATTCCTGTTGCAACATATGAAGAAATAACAAAGAAATACCCGATTGATCTATTTCTCTACGCTAACAATTATGAAGCTACAGATGCGTTATCATTTTTTGATAATGGAGATGACGCTCTAGCTGTCTTTAAAGCAGGGGCACGTATTGCTAAAGGAACAACAAGTGAAATTGGCTTGGTAGAAACATATTTTGCCAACCCATTTGGTCCAGTACAAAGGCAAGAGCAAACTGATGTACTCTTAGATGAATATTTTGCGAAATTAGCAAGTAGTACAACCAAAATGGGCCAAATCAGGACAAAATTGGGAATTCCTGGAAATGAGCATTCTGGTCCAAAGCAAGCAGCAATTTCATTGTTAGAGTACCTGCAAGAAATGTAAGTAATTGGGCTAACAATTTTTATCTTTAAAGCAGAAAGAGGGATATAAGATGAACTTTATTACGGGAGAAAATAAAATATACTTAAGGGATGATGATGGTAAAGAAATTGCCTTTATTAGGTTTGAAAAAAGTGGGGAATTACTGGTAAGTGTTGAGGAAACCTTTGTAGATAGATCACTGCGTGGGCAAGGGATTGCAGCGATGCTAGTTGAAGCTTTAGTTGTCCATGCACGTGAACGTCAAATTAAGCTTGAGCCAGTGTGCCCATATGTTGTTAAGTCATTTGAACTCAATAAACAGTACGCTGATGTAAAAGCATAAAAAGTTTTTTTATGGGAAGCTTATAAAATTTAAATTAGTTAGCAATCAAGCCTTTTAATTTGGAAAATTCTGCTCATAGGTTTGATTGGCTTATCCGGCTACAATTATTTAGAAGGCAATCATAGATAAAAAGAAACGCTAACATTTTTAAAGAATGTTAGCGTTTCTTTTTAGTGGTTACTATTATTATCTGTATTGCTTTACATCATTAGGGTCAGTAATATCATCACCAACGCTTAGTAAAGGGCTTGTGGGAAAGGCTGCAGGGAGAGGATCACTTTTAATTGTAAAATCAAAAACCTCAGGTGAAAAAGGGCTATTACGATTAGAAAGGGAATGAAAAATTTTCTTTCTAATATCTTCGATACTTTCAATTGGAACACGACTAAAGTAGAGTTTTTGTTGAATTCTGTGACCCATGAAATTTCCACCAATACCAGCAAGCTGAGTGGTCCTCATTTGGAAGGCACTATTTTTGCCACTGCTTTTAGATGCGAGTAGATTTTTTCCTAGATCGGCAAAGCTTATAAACTGATCACTAGGGACATTTGTATCAATACTATCACCAACGGCATTTAATATTGATGCAGCTGAAGTAATGGCACTAGATGAAGTGGCTTTAGTTATAACGGACTTAATTAATTCAGATTGGCGCAAGCTTCTGCCAAAATCATTGTCATAATGACGTGAGCGGGCCAAAGCGAGGGCTTGCTCGCCATTAACGGTTTGTGGACCAAAGTGATTAAAGCAAATAGCAAAAGGGTTTCTTTGGCTATCGTGTTCACACCATTGGTCATTATTAGCTTTTAATTTGGGATTCAAGTATGCTCCATCGGAAGGGTCACCTGGATAAGCATTAAAACCTTCGCGCAGATCAGGTACATCCATTTCAACACCGCCTAAGGCATCAACGATATTGACAAAACCATTAAAATCAATACTAATATAATAGTTTATTTTAGTATCAAGCAAGTCCTCAAGTGTCGTCTGTAAGCAACTTGCACTTGTAGCGTGAGTAATTTTGTCGAAATAGCCAGCTCCCCAGTCACATGTTTTACCAAATGGAACGAAAGAGTCACGAGGAATAGCAACTGCTTCAGCATAATTTTGCTGCGGATTAATAGTAAAAAGATTAATTGAGTCAGCAAGCGATGCTTGACCATCATCACCATTTGTACCAATTCCAATAAAAAGAATTGAAAAAGGATCAGTTTTAATATCTTCAACAACTTCGGCAGGGGGTAATTCATTAGAATTAATGTTAGTAATAGTTGTTTGCAGTGTTTGGTAGACACTATAGAAATACCAAGCAGAAGATGATAGTATTATGGCTAATAGGATGCTGATACTGATAAAAAACTTCTTACGCGTTTTTCGTTTCTTTAGCTTTTTTAGTTGTACTTTATCTTGCCTTGACAGGGTTTGGTTTTGCATAGTTTCACCTCTAAAATTTCTTGTAATATTAATTATAAGTGATTTGTGTTTGAAATTCAATATTTTTCATCTTCTACCACAGTAAATTTAGGGGGATTTTAGTTAAATAATCTGAATTTGATGTTTCGTGTGTATTATTGATCTGATTAAAGAAGTAAACTCCGGTGAAAACCAGCAGAAAAATGTTACTAATAACAGTGTAGAAGACTTCATTATTTTAATGAAGTAGTGTATAATATAGCAAAGGGCTATATTCCTAGAGAAGGGACATGTTATGTGGTGAATAAGAATATATTTTTAGTAATTGTCTGTGTTTTTACTAGTTTAGTGCTAGGGATGGGGACTAATTATCTCTATAAAGTCAATATCTGGGATGACAACAAAGTAAGCCAAACATATGCCCAGTTCGACCAAAACACGTATAAAGGTATCAAGCTTACGGAAACTGAAAAAAAAGAATATGATAGTTTGCTAAAAGAGAGGGAAGACTTTTTTACTAATAAAGATAATGAGGGGCTCTCTTTACAAAATGATAAGTTGAAAAATTTCTTTGCTAAGGTGAATTTAAGAATTACAGGAGAGAATACATTGCAGCTTAAGTATAACGAGAAAAAGGCGCTTGTTCTTGCTATTATTGTCCCGGAGTCTGCAGCAGTAACGGAAAAAGAAGAAGCGGAAGGCCTCAAAGCAAGAATTTTACTACAAATCGATCAAAAAGTTGACCTTGCAATTATTGATGAAGAGATTGAAAGATTAAATCAAAAGATTACGCAAATTATTGCTGCCAAGGAAGCATCAAATTTATCAGAACAGCGAAACTTAGCAGTACCAGCAAGACCACAAAATCCTGAAACTGAAATAATCGTAGAAGTACCAAGAGAAGAAGAACCTGCGCCACAAGAACCAATTGTAGTAGCACCCGAGAATTCAGAGAGTTCTAATCCTGTGGAAACAGTACCGAATGCTCCTATGCAAGAACCGGATCAAGTAACACCTAGTAACCCAGGTTAATAATAAAAAGCGTTGCCCCAAAATTGAAGGCAACGCTTTTTATTTTATGTACTCTCCGTTTTTCGGAATTTCTTAAGGTAATAAGGGTCAGTTATATCCCAGGTATCCTTGACTAAGTCTGTGCCATTAAAGCCACTGCTATCATACTGACTACCATCAATGTCATAATCGAAATTGGCGTATAACGTGGGAATAATCGGGAAGTCATCTAAGCTAAAGGCAATTTTTCTGCGAATATCTTCAACTGATAGAGCATAGACGCGATTATAGGAAGCAGAAGCTAAATCGCCAACAAATGTTTCACTTAAACCTGCAAGCTGTGTTGTGCGGATTTCAAATGTTCTTGGTTTATTTTGGTTAGCTGATCCGAATAATGTTTTGCCTAAATTGGCAAAATCAAGAAATTGATCAGCAGAAATATTTGTTTTTACATTATCTTTGATCGTGTCAAGGAGCGTATTAATAGAAAGTAAAGCAGATGGGGATGCTGCTTTTTTTATGATTGCTTTAATGAGTTCGGATTGTCGATTTGCACGAGCAAAGTCGCTGTCATAGTGTCGTGAACGCACAAGGGCTAAGGCTTCTTCACCATTTACTTTTTGCGGGCCGAATTCGGTAAAACAAATAGCGTAGGGGTCACGATTTAAATTATGTTCACACCATTGTTTTCCATTTTTTAGTGAGGGTGGTAAATAGGCATCGGGAGCTCCCGGAAAAATATTGAAACCCTCACGCAAATCGGGGACATCCATTTCAACACCACCTAGGGCATCAACAATACCCACAAAGCCTTGGAAATTAAGTGTGATATAATAGTTTATATCTAAATCAAATAGCGGTTCTAAGCTACTTTCAAGGCAAGAAATTTCGTTAGCATGCGTAATTTTATCAAATGAGCCAACATTTGTTGGGCATGATCCCCCACGGGGCAAGTAAGAATCACGTGGAACAGAAAATACTTCAGCATAATTTTTGACAGGGTTGAGGACAACTAAATTAATTGAATCTGCCATCTGCTTTTCGTTATCATAGCCATTTGTCCCTTCCCCCATAATTAAAATAGAAAAAGGAGCCGCCTGGACATCGGTTACTTTGGTGGGGGCTAGCCCATTTTTATCGCTTAGATTAGCTGTTAGATTTAAGAAGGAATTTACAATATTATAGGCATAAATGCCTGTTGTAACAAGGGCAATACAGATAAAAGAAATTAAAGATAGTTTTATCCATCTCTTCATTCTTTTCTTCTTTTTATGTTTATTTGTTGTTTTGTTCATATCATTTCACCTCAGAAAGTTTCCATTTTTTTAAGTACCTAAAAAAATGGAGTATTATTAAATTATATCAGGTATTTTGTCTTTTGTTTATGCTAAATGACTTATTTACTTCGGAGTAGTATTTTTTTAGTTTGGGATGTTAGGATGTCGTAATCAACATGGCGCATCAAGTGTGCAACGCAGGCATCTATTAATACAAGTAGGTTTTGCTCTTCTAATTCAATGTACAAAATAATTTGGGTATCATAGAGGGTATTAATAATCTCAAAAAAACCAAGTAGCTCTTTTAACGCATAGAGGTTATTTATTTCATCATAGGAGATTGTCATACCAATGGTTATAAAAGTATTATAGGAAGCAATTGGAGCATGGTCTAAGGCAGCAGAAACAGCGCCAGAATAAGCACGAATAAGACCACCGGCACCAAGCTTTATCCCCCCAAAATAACGTGTGACAATAGCTGTAATATTTGTCATCTTCCGATAGTTAAGAGCAGTCACCATCGGAAGACCCGCTGTTCCTTTAGGCTCACCATCATCACTGGATTTCTGTGTAGAAATTGGGCTTCCCAAGATGTAGGCAGTACAATTATGGCTTGCATCATAGTGGAGCTTATTAATTTGCTTGATTGCAGCAATTGCTTCATCATTAGAATCAGTGGGAAAAAGATATGTAATGAATCGAGAGCGCTCAATAGTAATTTCATACGTAAAAAATTCCATAACTGTGTACAATTCTGACTTCATATTTGCGACGCCTCCAAAGATATATGCTATCATTATACTATAAAACAAGCTAATGTGTGATATAATATAACGAAAGAGCATTATAAGATAAGGTGAAAAAAAGTGGGGGTGAAATGTATTGAATCGAAAATCAATCAATAAATCAGGGCGACTATTTGCTAATTTAGCGGTAGTCACGGTTATTTTATTAACTACATTTGTTTCAATGGTCTTTTTTATTGCAGTGTTGCAAAATGAATATGCTATCATTTCAAAAATTTATCTTCAATTTTTTGAAAACTACAGTTTTGTTATTTTTGTTATTGTTCTCTGTTTGGCATTAATTTTAATTGCTTTGTATGTTTTTAACATACAGGTAGATGCGATGTATCGCGATAAAATTAAATCAATGTATGAACAACTTTCTACTGATACAATAAAAGGAATAGCTGAGCTACCTGTGGGGATAATTAGCTATTCCTTGGATGATAAAATTGTTTGGGTAAATGATTTTTTTAAGCATGAGAAAACTGATATGCTTATTGGGAGACAATTAAAGGATATCCTACCAATGTTGTCCAAACAAAACCATGATGATATAAAACGTAGCTTTAACATCTACGAAAATATAGCTATGGATGATAAATATGTGGATATCTATCATGAGGAAAAAACAAGTATGATTTATGTTTTCGATAAGACAAAAGAGCATAATATTTTGAGAAAATCCGAGCAGGAATGCTTGGTTATTGGTTATATCTATGTTGATTCGCCTGAAGAAATTCAAGTGTTTGAAGATGCCGGAAATATTGAAGTTAGCAGTGAAATGCATCGGATAATAATTAATTGGGCCCAAAAATATAATGCCTATGTTAGAAAGTATGCGTCATATAGATGGATGATTGTAACAAACAAAACAGGATTAGATCAGATGTGTCAAACAAAAATGGATGTCAGAGAACAAATTAAATGCTTGGGGAAAACCTTGAAAATGAATGTCACAGTCAGTGGTGGATTTTCTAGTTATACTGATAATATTGGTGAAGTTGTTCGCCAAGCTATTGATGCAATTGAACTTGGACAGAGCCGTGGGGGAGATCAAATCGTGGTGCACAAAAATTTTGATGACAATCTGATATTTGGTGGCGACAATAATCAGAAAAAGCGAACATCAAGAGTAATGGCGAGATCAACAGCAATTAATTTACATGCAACCTTAGAGAAATTTGAAGATGTTTACATTACAGGTCATCAATATGCCGATTTAGATGCAATTGGTGCAATGCTAGGAATATATCAAATTGCTAAAACAGTAAAAAAGAACGTTTACTTTATTTTAGAAATAGAAAAATTAGGCAAAGATGCCCTAGAACTGTTGGGAAAGACATGGAAAGACAAAGTAGCATTGGCAGAAATATTAGAAAAAGTAGTCTTGCCCAATAAATTTAAACCAGAGCAAAATACAGATAAAAGTGTCGTAATAATTGTTGATACGGCGCTATCAATGCTAGTAGAATCACCAAAAGTATTAAGTTGTAAAAATATCATTTTAATCGATCACCACCGTAAAGGAAAAGATGCAATTAAAAATGCAATCATCGAGTACATCGACCCGTTTAGCTCATCAGCATCAGAGATGGTAGCAGAGTTAATTCAGTATCAGCCTATTGTTATTGATCTTCCCAGTGAAATCGCAACATGTTTACTTGCCGGAATAGTGCTAGACACAAATAAATTTACGAGAAATGTCTCCTCACGAACGTTTGAAGCAGCATCATATTTAAGGAAACAAGGAGCAATTCAAGAATATGTATTACAGGTTTTAAGTACAGGAATTGAAGAATATATTGTACAATCGGCTTATTTAAAGGATGCAAAATCCTTGCCAAACAATGGTAAAATACTGGCATTAACAGGTGAAAAAAGTAGGCCTGAAATTGCTAAATGTGCTGATTTCATGCTCTCTTTTGCAGAGGTTAATTACACAATTGTCATTGCGAAGGTTAGTGAGACAATAGTTTCAATAAGTGGTCGTTCAAAAGGGGCGGCTAATGTGCAACGAATCATGGAACATTTTGGCGGTGGTGGTCACTATAATAGTGCTGCTGCACAAGTCAAAAATCAGAACGTTTACGAAGTTCAAACCCAAATAACAGAATATATAGAGAAGGAAGATGAAAAATGAGAGTAATTTTTTTAAAAGATGTAAAAGGTAAAGGGAAAAAAGGTGAGATAAAAGAGGTTGCAAGTGGCTATGCCCAAAACTTTTTGATTAAAAATCAACTTGCTAAAGAAGCAAGTGTGGCCGTGATTAAAACAGAGGCGCAAAAAGAGACAAGAAAAACAATTCGTCATGAAGAAGAAATTGAGCAGATGCAAATAAAAGCTGAGCAAATGAAAGCAATTCAGTTAACTTTTACAGTTAATGCAGGAGCAGAAGGTCGTGTATTTGGTTCGGTGTCATCAAAGCAAATTGCTGCTAAATTACTAAGAGAACAGGCAATAAAAATAGAAAAACGTGATATTTTACTAGAGCATCCCATTACAATTTTAGGAACAAAAGAAGTTAAAATACGTCTTTGTAAAGAAGTAACAACAGTGATTTCGGTCACGCTTGTTTCCAAATAACAAGCAATTTTAATGAACTAGAGGAGATGATGACAAAATGCAAGAAAATCAAATTTATGATAACATTCCCCATAATATGCAAGCGGAGCAGGCTGTTCTAGGAGCAATGATTATGGACCGTGTAGCGCTAATTACATCACTTGAGAAGTTACGAAAAGAAAGTTTTTACTTTAACCAGAATCAGGCAGTTTTTGATGCACTAAGAATCTTACAAGCTGATAATACAGCAATTGATATTACAACATTATCAGATCAATTAGAACAAAGCAATCAGTTCAATAGCATCGGAGGGTTAGATTATATCGCTGAACTAATTGAGGCTGTCCCAACTGCCGCCCATATTGAATATTATGTTGAAATTCTCGTTAAAAATGCGGTTAGACGCGAAATGTTGCAGGTGGGACAATCAATATTAAAGCAGGCATTAGATGTAGAAAATGACGTGTCAGCATTAATTAATGAAGCGGAAAAAAATATTCTTGCAGTCTCACAAAAGCAGACAATGGGACATTTCATTCCCATATCAGAAGTGCTAAGCACAACATTAGAACATATTGAAGAATTAAAGAAAAGTACAGGGGATGTCACAGGGATTGCTTCAACTTTTAGAGAGTTAGATAAAATGACAGCAGGTTTTCAAAAAGGTGACTTAGTCATTATCGGTGCAAGGCCATCAATGGGGAAAACAGCATTTGTCTTAAATATTGCACAACAAGCAGTTAAAGCCAATGGTGAAATACCAGTTGTGGCAATTTTTAGTTTAGAGATGGGGGCGCAGCAGCTAATTATGAGGATGCTTTCAGCAGAATCACGTGTTGCAGGCGATAGACTACGAACTGGGAATGTTGATAGCCAAGATTGGAATGCTATTACAATTGGCTTAAGTAACCTGAATAAAAGAAAGATATTTATCGATGATTCACCGGGTGTTAGTATTCAAGAACTACGGTCAAAAGCAAGAAGATTAAAAGTTGAGCATGGCTTAGACTTAATTGCAATTGATTATCTGCAGCTAATCAGAGGTGATACAAAAAGTATGAACCGACAAGAAGAAGTTGCCCATATTTCACGACTATTGAAATCGCTAGCCCGTGAACTAGAAATTCCGGTAATTGCCTTAACACAGCTTTCCCGTGGACTAGAATCAAGACCAGATAAAAGACCAATTATGTCCGATATTCGAGAATCAGGGAGTATTGAGCAAGATGCTGATGTGATTGCGTTTCTATATCGTGACGATTATTATGACCGTGAATCAGAAGAGCAAAATATAATGGAGATTATTATTGGAAAGCAGCGAAACGGCCCTGTTGGAACGGTGAAGCTTGTGTTCCAAAAGGATTACAATCGCTTTGAAAATCTTTCAATGCGCGATGAGTTTTAGATGAACTAAAGAATAATGAGGTGATTAATTGTGAAAAGTAAGACCCCAAAATCAGTTTTTATTTTTTTGACGATCAGCATCCTTATTAGTGCTGGGTTAGGTCTTTTTTCCAGTAATTTAGTACAGTTAGAGGTACCACTGCAAAAAGGATACTACACATTTTTGAAAAAAAATGAAGTTATTGGCAATGTAAAATCATTGGATGAAGTAAAAAGCTTCTTATATAAAAAGTATGGTAATAAAGCTAATCTTGATATTTATTTTGGTGATGATGTTTTGGTGGAATATATTAAAAATGATGATAAAGTCGTAGAATTTAGTCCAATAGAATCTATTTTAGCGAATGTAGATGTCCAAGTTGATGCATTGAAAGTAAGTACGCTAGGAGAAAAAGCTTTTTATATTACATCTTATAATGACTGGAAGCGTTCTATTTCCGATGTGATTGATTTTGTCTCCGCCAACGACTCAGAGAATATTGCACTATCATCCATGGCACGAGGAGATGTTAAAGTTGCAGAGACTTTTCAATATGAATATCAGAAGGTGCCAATTGAATTGGTGTTAGATGATACCGAAGCCAAGGAAAAATTGATTTTTAATGATGAATCCAGTATCAAGATGGATATTGTGCAAAGCGGTGATACAGTGGAAACGCTTGCAAAAAGAAATAATATCAGTGTAACGCAGCTTCTTTATGCTAATGGCATTGAGCAAACTGATTTGCTGTTACCGGGTGCAAAACTTAAAGTGAGTGAACTTAATTATGCAGTTAGCTTTTCGTACCCTGTTTTGGAAGATATAGTAGAAGACATTGCCTTTGAAATTGAATATATTGATAGCCCTGAATTGTTTGTAGGAGCAGAACAAATTATCCAGCAGGGTGTCAATGGACTAGCAAGAGCTAAATATATCTCTAATGTTGTCAATGGGGAAAGTATCCCAGGGCAACGACTAGAGTATCAAGTAATCAGAGAGACTGTTAAACAAATCGTTCACAAAGGCACAAAAATCCAACAAAAACAAACAACTGAAAAAGCTGGTGACGGTCAAGTCAAAACGGCTGCACCATACGCCAATGAGGCCGGTTTTATTTGGCCCGCAATTGGTATTTGTGTTAGTGCCGAGTATGGTTGGTATGAATACGGTGCACACAAAGGCCTTGATATTGCAGGGCGAAGTGGTGAAGCAATTTGGGCAGCTGCAGCAGGAACGGTTGAATCTGCGGAGTACTCGGGTGCCTTTGGAAACCAAGTCCTAATTAATCATAATAATGGACTTAAAACAAGGTATGCTCACCTTAAAACAATTGGGGTAAATAAAGGACAACAAGTAAAACAAGGAGAAGTTGTTGGTGGTATGGGAAGCACGGGTATGTCTGAGGCTGATCATCTTCACTTTGAAGTACATGCAGGTGGTGAAAGATTAAATCCAAGAGGATATTTACCAGCAGGTGGTCCAAGGACATGCTAAATATAAAAAAGAATGGAGTATATTTGTGAGATATACAGTATTATTTAGTGGAAGCAGCGGAAATTGCTCCTACATTGAAGTTGACCAGTTGGCTATTTTAATTGATGCCGGTATAAGTTGTAAAAAGATTACAAATGCCTTAGAAGTACACGACATCAAATTAGAACAAATTAGAGGAATCCTATTAACGCACGAACATACCGACCATGTTATTGGGTTAAAGCAGTTAGTTGACCGCCATAAAATTCCATTGTTTGTTACAGAGAAAACATACCACGCAATAGCAGAAAAGTACCGCCCAATATTAAGTGAGCGAATCACTTTTTTAGGTGGAATAATCAAATTTTCACATCCACAGCTTGAAATAATAAGTCTTCCAATTTCACATGATGTTGTCGACGGACAATTCTTTGTGATTGAAAAAGGCGAACAAAAGCTAGTATATCTAACAGACAGTGGCTATATTGCCAAAAAACATTATCCGATATTGGATAATGCAAATGGCTACATTATTGAATCAAACCATGAGCCGGAACTTGTGTTACAATCCCGCTATCCATGGAGTATCCAGCAGCGAATATTATCAGATAAAGGGCATCTTTCTAACCAAGATTGTGCAACGGTTTTAACAAAAATAGTTGGCGATAAAACAACGCATATAACGCTTGCCCATTTAAGTGAGGAAACAAACCGCCCTGACTTAGCATATAATAGGATTACAGAGTCCCTAGCTCAAATAAATCGAAAAGATATTAAAGTTAGTGTTGCCAAAAGAGATAATTATGACAGTCCCTCAATTAAAATAGAAAGGTGATTTGATGAAGCGAACAAATAAAAATGTGACATGGACCCTTCCCCAATTTGGCGAATTTATTGAAAAAAGCGCCCCTCCAAAAAAAATAATTAAACAGCCCCCCCAAAAATTGAAAAAAAAATGGCAAAACAATCAGTTTTTAGTGGGAATTTTCTCGGGTATGCTGGGATCATTTATTGTTTGTGCTTTGTTTTTAGGGAGTTATACGCTATTTTTTCAAGAAAAAGCGGTGGTAACCAAAACAGGAACAACAACAGTTGTTACCCAAAATTTAACGGATGAAATTTCACTTGAGCAAGTTGTTGTTGAAAATATTTCACAGGGTGTCGTTACAATTCTTGTGGAAAATAACTTTTCACTTGTGGGGAGCGGTTCTGGGGTTGTTTACCAAAAAGAGGGTGAGACAATATACATTGTTACAAACGCTCATGTTGTTGAAGGTGGAAAAAGAGTTAAAGTGCATCGCAATGATTTAAACAAGGAAAGCTCAGTATCCGCCAAAGTCTTAGCAGTAGATACGGTACAGGATATTGCTGTTTTATCAATTGAAAATGCAGCAGCAGACTTTCCGGTCATTGTTGAATTTGCTAAAACAGAAGGCTTGAAAATTGGCCAAAAAGTTTTGGCAATCGGCTCACCACTAGGCTCAATTTTTAGTGGAAGTGTGACAACCGGTATCATATCGGGTCTCAATAGAAAAATCGTGATTGATGATAATAGCAAGCTAGCCACAGCATTTATTCAAACAGATGCAGCAATAAATGGTGGAAATAGTGGAGGTGCTTTAGTTAACATGAAAGGTCAGCTGATTGGTATAAATAGCGCTAAAATACAAAAGACAGATAATATTGGCTTAGCGATACCAGCCAACACTGTGGTTGAAACAATGAGAAAACTAGGTGTTCCAACACCAGATTCCTATGCTCAAAGTTGAAATAATAGCAATGGGTAATTTAAAAGAAAAGTATTGGGTTGATGCTATAAATGAGTATCGCAAGCGCTTAACTCGTTACTGTAAATTAACTATTATTGAATTAAAGGAAGCAACAATAAATGAGAATGCTTCAAATGCAACAATTGAACACGGACTTAATAAAGAAGCAAGCATAATACTGACAAAAATCAAGCCTGAGGATTTTGTAATTGCCTTGGCAATTAGAGGTCAAATGTTTACGAGTGAATTTTTTGCTAGAGAGCTACAAAAATTCGAACAAAAAGGTAAAAAAATAATATTTGTCATTGGAAGCTCACACGGTCTACATGCGGATATTTACAAGCGATCCAATATGGAAATTTCTTGTTCGGCAATGACGTTTCCACATCAGATGATTCGCCTTATTTTTATTGAACAGCTGTATAGAGCATATAAAATTAACAAAAACGAAAAATATCATAAATAGAGAGGAAATATTAACGATGAAAACAATCATATTTGGCTATTTTACTGACGAACCATTACATGAAGAACTAGTTGGCACACCACTGGAAAAACAAGGATATAGGAATAATAGTGTGGGTAAATACAGTGAGTTTTTGACAGAAAATCATCAAATCGCAACAGTATCACTAGGAGAAAAGACAAAATACTGTTGTAAAACGTTTAATAAAGTTCTAGAAGAAATCAGTCTAATCATTAGTAAGAAAACAATTTGGATTGTAGATAATTATATTACGGAAAAATGCTCAGCTGAGGATGTCATCGAAGCGATCATATTAGCAAAAGATAATTGGAATTACTGTTTTGAAAAATATAAAACAAATAATAGCAGAGCAGAGCAGTACACCATTGATTTATTTGGTAAAAATATGGAAGAAATCAATGAAATTTCGCAAAAGATAAATATCCTGTCAAACAGCATATCATTAGCAAAAGATTTAGGAAATGAACCACCCAATAAATTATCAGCCAAAAAGCTAATAGGTATCATTGAGGAATTTGCCAGCAAAAATGAGCTAAAAGTAAAGCGCATTTTGGGAAAAGAAGAACTACAAGTAGCAGGAGCACATGCTGTTTTAGCAGTTAATGCGGGTAGTAACAATGAAGCCGGTATTATTTGTGTTCAGTATCAAGGCAATCCCAAAAGCACACAAAGTATCGCATTAGTTGGAAAAGGTGTTACATTTGATACTGGTGGATATAGCTTAAAAACAGCAAATTCTATTGTCTCAATGAAATCGGATATGTGTGGTGCAGCAACAGCCTTTGCCAGTTTTAAAACAGCAGTAGAATATCAACTACCAATAAACTTAGTTCTAGCAGTTGTCTCAACAGACAATATGATTAGTCAAAATGCATACTTACCCGATGATGTAATTTCAACAATGCTGGGTAAAACAGTGGAGATTGTTTCAACAGATGCAGAGGGCCGTTTAATTCTAGCTGATGCCTTAACATATGCACAAAAGCACTATGATATCTCATTAATAATTGACATAGCAACATTAACTGGTGCAGCAGTAATGTCATTAGGAGAGCAGACAACAGCAGTAATAGCAAATAATCAGGAGATAGCGGATAAATTTCTAGCAAGTACTAAAGCGGTAAATGAATATGCATGGCAAATGCCATTAAATGAAATTCATAGTAAAGCAATTAGAAATTCTAACGTGGCTGACCTAACCAATAAACCAAGTGATTACGGTGCAGCAGTATCTTTTGCAGCAGCATTTATCCATGAATTTATTGAAAACCAGACACCCTGGATTCACTTAGACATTGCAGGACCAGCCTACTACAAAACAGCCAAATATGGAAAAAAAGCAGGAGCAACCGGGACAATGATCAAGTCACTGTTACATTTCTTGGCTAAAAATTAATAAAAACAGCAAAGTATTAGGAAAAAAGCGTCTGCTTTAATATCAAATACTTTGCTGTTTTACTAGTAGAGGATCTATTTTTTTTACAAAAAGATGTAAACATGCTATAATATAACCGTAATGGTAATTAATGTAAGGTGAAAGAGAGAACAAGAAAATGGATAGAATAATAAAATCACTAGCTTTTGATAAAACAGTCAGAATTTATGCTGTCGATGCAACAACGTGTGTCCAAGATATTAGAGCTAAAATGCAAACGAAAAGCGAAGTCACAGTAGCATTAGGGCGGCTGGCAATGGCAACAGTTATGATTGGTGCAATGGAAAGTTATGATGCTAAAACATATGTCAAAATTGATGCTGACGGATTAGTTGGCAAATTATATGCCGATGCTGACGCTTATGGTAACGTTAGAGCCTACGCACAGTACCCGCACGTCCAGCTACCAGAAAATGGACAGGGTAAACTTGATATTTCCCAAATAGTTGGAACAAAAGGGCTTTTATACGTGATAAAAGATTTAGCCATGAAAGAAAGTTTTGTTGGTCAAACAGAAATTGTTAGTGGTGAATTAGGGGAAGATTTTACCCGTTACTTTACAAGTAGTCAGCAAACGCCAGCAACAGTAGGCCTTGACGTTCTAACTGATGATGAGCACGTTAAAGTTGCAGGTGGGTTTATTGCCCAAATCCTTCCGGGAGCGCAGGAACAAGTTATTGCTACACTAGAAGCAAATCTTGCTAAAATACCCTCACTACTTGGCTTTTTGCAAGAGTCCTCACTTGAAAAATTATTAGAAGTATTATCAGGTGGAACAGCTAATATTTTAGAAGAAATTCCGGTGAACTATAAATGTACATGTTCAAAAGAACGCTTTCTAGATGTGCTAGCAAGCCTACCAAAAACGGAGTTAGAAGATATGATTGCTGATGATAATCACGAAGAAGTCATCTGTCATTACTGCTTTCAAAAATATATAATTTCAACTGAAGATATTAAATCAATTATAAATATAAAATAAAGTGAGTGTAGAAAATGAATAAAGATATGATTAGCATTAAAGGTGCAAGAGAAAACAACTTAAAAGATATTAGTATAGATATTCCCAAAAATAAACTTGTCGTTTTAACAGGAGTATCGGGGTCAGGAAAAACATCATTAGCATTTAACACTATCTATGCTGAAGGTCAGAGACGATATGTCGAATCGCTTTCAGCCTATGCGCGCCAATTTTTAGGCAATATGGAAAAACCAGATGTTGATACAATAGAAGGACTTTCGCCCTCAATTTCTATCGACCAGAAAACAACAAGTCGAAATCCGCGTTCAACAGTGGGGACAATGACAGAAATATATGATTATTTCAGATTGCTTTTTGCAAGAATTGGTGTCCCATACTGTCCCAACCATCATCAACCAATTGCCTCACAGACAGTTCAGGAGATGGTTGATCGCGTGTTAGAAAGCCAAAGAGGAGCCAAAGTTCAAATAATGGCACCGATTGTAACTGGTCAGAAAGGACTACACGCGAAAGTTTTTGAGCGCTTAGCAAAAGATGGCTTTATCAGAGTAAGATTAAATGGAGCACAATATACCATCGACGAATTGCCTAAAATGGATAAAAACAAAAAGTATACAATTGAAATCGTAATAGATAGAATTATTGTAAAAGAAGGCATTGAATCACGAATTGCCGAATCAATTGAAACGGCACTAAAGTATGGCGAAGGAAAAGTAGTCATCGATATTTCAGGGAGAGAACTAGTAATGAGTGAGCATTTTTCATGCCCCCACTGTGATTTTATGATTCCAGAATTAGAACCAAGATTTTTCTCATTCAATGCACCTTTTGGTGCCTGTCAGGATTGTAGTGGTCTGGGAACAAAATTAGAAATAGACAAGGATATTTTAATGTCAAAACCAACAGAAAGTTTTGCTAACAATTTTCGCGGACTAGGAGGATTTGGAACAGGAATTTCTCCTGAATCATTTATGTTTACGATGCTTGCCCAAACATTTAGTCATTATGGTTACGACATTGAATCACCCGTCAATAAACTGCCTAAAAAGGCAATTGAAATAGCACTATATGGCTCCAAAGAAAAAATTGAATTTACGTTTAATAATGAAAAAGGAATGTCACACACTAAAACGAGTGATTTTGAAGGAATTATAAATAACCTAGAAAGACGTTATAAAGAAACAACAAGTGAATATATTCGAACACAATTACATAAGTTAATGAGTGAACAAGTATGTCCCAGATGTCACGGGAAAAGATTATCAGCACAGGCGCTAAGTGTAATTGTAGGGAACAAAAACATCTCAGAAGTCACAGATTTAACCGTAAAAGATGCGTTAATTTATGTTGATACATTAGCATTAAATCAGCGCGAACTCAAAATAGCTACACTTGTCCTCAAAGAAATAAAAGACCGACTGGGTTTTTTAAGTAATGTTGGAATAGGCTATTTAAATTTAAGTAGAATGGCGGGAACACTATCTGGGGGGGAGTCACAAAGAATTAGACTAGCAACACAAATTGGCTCACGATTAACTGGTGTTACCTACGTCTTAGATGAACCTTCAATTGGTCTTCATCAACGCGACAATGAAAAGTTAATCACAACATTAAAAGGAATGAGAGATTTAGGGAATTCAGTATTAGTTGTTGAACATGATGAAGATACAATGCTTGCAGCAGATTGCTTAATTGACATCGGTCCTAGAGCGGGGATACATGGAGGTCAAGTTATAGCAATAGGGACGCCAGCAGAGGTAATGGAAAATAGCCAATCAATAACGGGGCAATATTTATCAGGAAAATTAGCGATTTCTATCCCCAAAATCAGACGAAAAGGGAATGGTAAAAAGTTAAAAATATTTAAAGCAGTCGAAAATAATTTAAAGAATATCACAGTTGAAATTCCATTAGGGGCATTTGTCTGTGTCACGGGTGTCTCAGGATCGGGAAAATCAACGCTCATTCACGATATCTTGTACACCTCACTTAGAGCGCACTATAACCGATCAACAGATAAACCAGGGAAGCACCAGAAAATTACAGGGTTAGAACATATTGATAAAATAATAAATATTGACCAATCAGCAATTGGTCGAACACCACGATCAAACCCCGCAACATATACAGGCGTTTTTGATGATATCCGTGAGCTCTTCACACAAACAACTGAAGCAAAAATGCGTGGCTATCAAAAAGGACGGTTCTCATTTAATGTTAAAGGCGGCCGATGTGAAGCCTGCCAAGGGGATGGAATTACAAAAATTGAAATGCATTTTTTACCAGATGTCTATGTTCCATGTGATGTTTGTAAAGGAAATCGATATAACCGAGAAACACTAGAAATAAAGTACAAGGATAAAAATATTTATGACGTGTTAGAAATGACGATTGAAGAAGCCTGTCTTTTTTTTGAAAATGTTCCTAAAGTGTTACGCAGGCTAGCAACAATTTTAGAAGTTGGGTTAGGATATATAAAACTTGGACAAATGGCAACAACGCTCTCCGGAGGAGAAGCCCAGCGAGTAAAATTATCAAGTGAACTCTATAAAATAGCTACGGGGAAAACATTATACATCCTTGATGAACCAACAACAGGACTACATGTACACGATGTCAAACAGCTCATAGCAGTGCTTCAGAAAATTGTAGATGCAGGAAATACAGTTCTTGTCATCGAGCACAACCTAGATATTATCAAAGTCTCAGATCACGTCATTGACCTTGGACCAGAAGGTGGCGATGAAGGCGGTGAAATATTAGTATGTGGAACCCCCGAACAAGTAGCAAAACACCTGACATCATATACAGGCCATTTCCTAGCAAAATTACTTAACCACTAAAAAAAACAACTCATTCTATCTAGTATCAAACAAATATAAATGATATAATAGATATTAATATAAAGTAGAGAGGTAGTCTAATAATGGCATATAAAGGCATGGTTTTTACCGATTTAGATGGAACAATTCTTTTTAGAGATAAAAACAAAAAAGATGAAATTGTTCCGTTCATTAAAAAAGAAGATCTAAAAGCACTTAAAAGGCTTAGAGAAAGTGGTTATATTATTGTTGTTGCAACAGGAAGAGAAAAATCAGGAATTAGAAAGTTTCTTCAGCAATCACTGGTGGCCTTTGATTATTACGTAGGCAGTAATGGGGGACTAATTTTAGACCAAAACTTCAATATAATTGAAAAGTCTTTCATCCCTAAGAAAGTTATGGTCGAAGTATTGACGTATGTCAAAGAAAATTACCCCGAAGTCGATTTAATGGGTACTGATGGGGAGAAAATGGTGTTCTTTGATTCTGTGTATTCAAATGCGCAAGTGCAGGCGACAAAATTTAATGCAGACATCACAACTTTTGCAGCATACAAAGAAAATGATATGGAATTTGTGATGATGAACTTGCACCCCAATCAGACAATAACAGAAAATCGTGAAGGTCTAATTGTACAAATAGAAACTGATTTGCTGAAGCGATTTGGTGACAAGCTAAACATGTTTCACAACCAGGACTTTCTTGATTTTGCCCCATTGAATATCTCAAAAGGATATGCCGTTGAAACACTAGCAAGACGCGAACAAATCACGTTAAATCAAGTACATGTAATTGGCGATTCTTGGAATGATTTAAGTATGTTTAAAACAGAAGCAATGTCGTATAGCTTTAATCATGCAGATCAAGAGATTCAGCAAAGTGTTGATCATGTAGTTGACAGTTTTGCAGCAATGGTCGAAAAATTACATTTACTTGATTAACTAAAATAAGGGAGGAGTGCGCCAGTTCGGTTTATAGCACATAGTTAGGTAAAACACCTGCCCCAATAAAGTCTAACCAACAGTTGGTACTTAGTCTTGGAGCTGAAACGGTGACGTAAGGTTTAAGCGTAGACTAAGAAGTACACGAACCGAAATGCGAAAGCGTGAAGTGATAGAGCCTCGTTAGGTTAAAAACATGGAAGCCGATACCGTTCCTCTGGTCGCAGGCAGCAAGAAATAATCGAAATGGTGAGATTATGAAAATCCATCGGGGTCTGAGAGCTTGGTGAGTGTACAACGTGTGATATAGATACCTGGGAGATTTTATACATTTCGAGTCATGGAAAGGCAAGGAACCAAGAGGTAAGATAATGGAGGCACAAGATTTTGCAAATTGAGGAATCCAGAAGATGTATAAGAAGTCGGATTAACACATACTAGCGATGAAGTATGTGAAAGCATATGGAGCAAAGGGGTTAGCATATCTAGTCGTTTCTTTAGGAAACATAAACTACAATTAGAGGTGGTGAAAATATGGAAAGGGTACGAAATGCCAAGACCGAAAATCTATGTGAACATCTGAACGTGACGGAAAGATAAGGTATGAAGAGCCGTATGCGGGAAAATCGCACGTACGGTTCTGTGAGGGGTTAGCAGACTTGCTCTCACGAAATAAAGAAATAAGAAAAAGAGAGAGAGGAAGTCGAGTTAGTCTACTTGACAAAATAAATGAAGAATAAAATAATTGGGTTGGGATGTGTAGCAGTTCCCTTTATTATCATTTTAACAACATTAATGATGGTGAAAACGGCATATACCTCAATTATAAATCCAATAATAGGCATCCAGTTATTAATTTTTATATTGGTATTTTTATGGAAGCGATTTACATTATTTTTGGCAATAACATTAACAACATTAGTTAATGGTGCCGCCATCGGCCTACTTACAGTCGACTCAATGATTTTTGGCATCGAACTATTTTCAGGAAAACAAGAGGGGACATTTTTAGGACTTCCTGCTCAAAATGGATTATTAAACACACAGGATATTATGATATCTAGCCTCTTGTTCCTCTCGTCAATTATCATAATTAGCTATTTAACGTTCCAAAGAAGAAAAATGGCTTAAGCTAAACAAAAAACGGTTTTTTTTAGCGAATCCACTTGATTTTTTGCTGCTCTAATGGTATAATTATTCTCGTTGGTTAAAGTAATTATGGCGGTTGTGGTGAAGTGGTTAACACATCGGTTTGTGGTTCCGAGATTCGCGGGTTCGATTCCCGTCAGTCGCCCCATTTTAAAATTAACAATGATTAAGTCCTAGAAATAGGGCTTTTTTTTATGTCTTTTTACAGCTTGAGGAAAGTAAAAATGGGCGACATCACTTTTAAATTGTCTGCACTTGTCTATGTTTACTAAGATGCATTTTCAACGAATATTGTCAGCTTTTCTAAGTAACTTTGCAAAGTTAAATAGTTTTATTTAGCTATCTAACCGTGAGGAGCATCGTCCAATTTTCATGTTTTTAGATAAACCCGCACGGTTTGGTCTGAACCCTATAGGCAACTTTGTTTTGTAATCATTGCAAAAATCACGAAAAATAAGTTTATTATTTGCCAATATAATTTAAAAGTGATATTCTATATTCCTGAGTTTGACACTTTGAGAGAATAAAAAGGCTAATAAACATTGCTATATCAACGTTTATTAGCCTTTTCTGTATGTTCAAAAACTGCGTACCTAACCTCTTTTTTTTGTATGTTTCATAATTTTTTTTATATCTTT
>JBOFTV010000067.1:0-15930 GCA_051652245.1 Culicoidibacterales bacterium
ACTGAGGGAAAAGCCAAAGCCTTCTTACTAGCAGATGGTAGTGTAGCAGCAGTAGCAATTACAAATAACGGTGGCTATGGAGCAGTAGCAGGAGTGTACACAATTGCCTATGCAGTAGACATGGAAAAAGCGACAACAAAGACAGCAATAGCAACAGTAACAGCAGGAGAAGTTCCAGTAATAGAATTGACACCACGAATAGTTAGTGTGAAAACTAATGATACCGTAGATTTACAGGCAGGAGTTATCGTACATGATAATGAAAATAAAAATTTAAAAGCGACACCAGATAAATCAATTGATACTACAAAATCAGGGGTAGAAATCATCACCTACACAGTCACAGATGAAGATGGAAATACAGCAACAGAAGTGCGAACATATATCATAGAATCACCAACAGAGACAGCAACAATAGGGACAAAATACGTTATTTTCACAACAAATTTCACAAAAAATGTAAGTGAAGTAATAGCAAGTAATGATGCATTAATAGAAGCAGCGAATACGCGAGCTTTCTTATTAACAGACGGAAGTAATGCCCAAGTAGAAGTAACAGATATGGGAGGCTATACAGCAACAGAAGGGACATACAAAATTGAATATAGCGTAACAGAGGAACAAATAACTAGAAAAGTAGCGATTGGAACAGTGATATCGGGAGAAGTTCCAGTAATCACCATCACGGAAAAAATGATAATTGTAAATACAGGGGCAGTAGTAAACACGATAGATGGCGTATTTGCAACAGATAAAGAAGATGGAACAATTAGTGTAACATCCGATAGCCAAGTAGACACAACAAAGACAGGAGTTCAGATCATTAGCTACACAGCAACAGACAAGGATGGTAACAAGGTAACAGAGCAGAGAACATACATCATAGAATCACCAACAGAAAAAGCAATAGTTGGAATAAATACCGTGATTTTTGCTAGTAACTTCAGTAAAACAGTAGATCAAGTAATTGTTAGTGATGAAGAAATTATAATAGCTGGAAAAGCAAAAGCCTACTTCCTAGCAGATGGAAAAGCAACAAAAGTAGAAGTATTAAACACAGGTGGTTACAAAGCAGCAGAAGGGATTTATAATATTGAATATGGAATAACTCAAGAAAAAACAACGAAAACAGCGGTGCAAGCAACAGTGATTCCAAAAGGCAATTTACCAATAATAAAAGTAAAAGAGGATATTGTAAGAATTGAAATAGGAGAGCAAATTGACCCACTAGAGGGAGTTGTAGGAGCAGATGAAGAAGACGGAGAGCTAAAGGTCACAAAAGACAAAGAACTGGATACATCAAAAAGAGGTGTAGAAATAATTACTTATACAGTAGTTGATAGTGATGGGAACACAACTATCACCAAAAGAACCTATGTCATCTCAGGTGAACGGGATAAAACAGTATTAGGACAAAGCTATGTCATCTTTGCAGAAAATTTCACAAAGAATAGTAAAGATGTTAATACCGAATCGGAAGAAATTATCCAAGATGCAAATGCAGAGGCTTTTAGTCTTACTGACCAAAAACAAGCAGCAGTAGAAGTAGCAGATACTGGTAAATACGGACCGGTGGATGGTAAATACGTAATCAGATTCCAAATAATAGCAGAACCAACAACAGTTATTGAAATAGAAGCAACGGTACAAGATGAGAAAATCATTGTTGAAAACAAAGAATTAACATACATCAAAAACACTGCTAAAACAGAAAATGGATTCATAATGGATGCAAAGATAACATTAATCAATGCAACGGACCTGAAAACAAATTTCGATCAAACAGTAGACATGACAAAAGTTGGATCATACATAGTAGAAGTAACAGCAACAGGAAATAGTTCTCAACAAGTAGCAACAGCAGGTAAAAACAGCGATAAAACGCAAACAGTAATTGCTGGTGGAGTAGTCATTGTCAATGTCATTGAATCAAACAATCAGCCAGAAAACAAACCTCAAACCCCAGAAAAAGAACTACCCAAAACAGGACAAAGTACAACAGAAACCTCAATGCTAATGGCAACAACGCTAGGAATCGCATCTTCACTAATTCTTCTAGGAAAAAAATTAAGAAGAAAATAAGACAAACACAATTTATCAGATAAAAAATAATAATTAACACAAAAACACTTGCTATTAAAAAAAAAATCTGATATTATATATTTAAATAAGAAAATGAAAGGTTGATTAAGATGAATTTTTACCAAACAACTAGTATGATGGATATGCTTTAGAAGAGTTTGATTGCAGTTTTGCAGTTTCGCTCTTGTTTCAGATAGAAAAAGAGCTACTTGAGCAGAACATCTACTAGTTGATAAATTGATGAAATTCAATAATCAGTTAAGTTCGTAGCTAAATGGCTACGGACTTTTTTTCTAATTAGAATGAAGGAGAGAATATCGATATGAGTAACAAAAGAAGTCAGGTTGGTCAAAAAATTGCTGGGGTGATTGGAGCGGTGCTGTTAGTTTTTGCGCTGGTTGCCTGTGGTGGGACAAAAGATACAATTAAAATTGGTTTAAATGGAGCAAGCTCTAAACCCTGGGAACACATTAAAAAAGAGGCTGCGAAAGAAAATATTAATCTGGAATTAGTCTTCTTTGCCGATTATATTCAACCAAACCGCTCACTAGCAGCAGGAGAATTGGATGTAAATGCGTTTCAGTCAATTTCATTTTTGAATGTTTTTAATAAAGAAAATAAGAATGCATTGACACCATTAGGCACAACTTTCTTATCGCCAATGGGTATCTACTCACAGAAAGTTAAAACACTAGATGAAATTCCTAATGGGGGAAAAGTGACGCTACCAAATGACCCATCAAATCAAGGGCGTGCCTTACAATTACTTGCCTATGCAAAAGTGATCACGCTAAAACCAGGTGCAGGTGAAACAGCAGCCCCTGAGGATATTATCAGTAATCCTAAAAATTTAGAAATTATCCCAATGGCTGCTAATGCTTTGCCACCAACACTTGGTGATTCGGCAATTGCGGTGATTAACAATAATATTGCAATTGATGCGGGCTATTTTCTCAAGGATGCAATCTTTCATGAAGATGACTTGGCAAAAGCCTATTTGAATGTTATTGTTGTTAAAACGGCGGATAAAGATAATCCTAAATATAAACGCCTTGTGGAGCTCTACCAAACAGAAGAAGTAAAGCAAATTGTTTTAGCAGATACCAAAAATAATACGATTCCAACATTTGTTCCAATTGAAGATGTTTGGAAGCCACTAACAAATTAACAACAGTAGTAAATTAGATGAAAAAAGAAAGTGAGGAAGTCAGGTCGGATAGACTTGGCAACGAAATAATGAAGAAAATTATTACAAGAATAATATTAGCTCTATTATTAGTCATACTAGCAGCATGTGGTGGTAAAACAGCGCAAGCTAAAACAATTAAAGTTGGCTTAAATGGTGGTAATTCTGCCCAATGGGAATATGTCAAATCCGAAGCTGCTAAAGAAGGTATCAATCTTGAATTAGTTTATTTTACTGATTATATTCAACCTAATCGTGCCCTAGTTGATGGCGAATTACAATTAAATGCGTTTCAAACAGTTGCATTTTTAAAGGCTTTTAACAAAGAAACAAATGATGCAATTATCCCCATTGGGACAACCGTGTTAGCACCGATGGGAATTTACTCAGCAAAGCATAAGACATTAGAAACACTTAGCGATGGTGGCAAAGTTACGGTTCCCAATGATCCAACGAATCAAGGGCGCGCATTAAAAGTATTAGATGCAGCGGGTGTGATTAAATTAAAGGCTGGAACAGGTGAAATTGCATCAGTCAACGATATTGCTGAAAACAAGAAGAATTTGGAAATCATCCCGATGGCTGCAAACCAGTTGCCTCCGACTTTAGGCGACGCACAAATTGCTGTAATTAATAATGGGGTTGCAGTAGATGCGGGGTTTACGCTTAAAGATGCTATTTTTGTTGAAAGTGATCTAGCTTCGGCTTACATCAACGTGATAGCAGCTAAGACAACACAAAAAGATGATGCAGCATACAAACGAATTGTGGAAATATTTCAAACCGATGCTGTAAAAGATATTATCATCCGCGATACGAATGGAAATTCAGTGCCAACATTTGTTCCTCTAACTAAAATAGGCTTTTAGCGTTAATCTATGGTATAATTTATAATAATAGAAAGTGAGGGGTTGTTATATGTTACCAAATACTGGTCAACAAATTGCGGAAATGCTACTAATTGGCGGCGGTATGCTAGTAGTAGCTGTGTTCTTATTAGTTGGAATACTAATTTACCGTCGTAAAAAGGGAAAAGAGGAATAGCTGTTAATTTTTAGGTTCTACGAGGGGTAGAGCCTTTTTTCTATAGTTTTAGCAGTTGGAATGAACAAAATTGACTTTTGGTGAGGAGAAAAATAATATTTTATTGACAAATGGATTAATTCACTTTATAATATGTGAAAACGCTTCTATATAAACCGTGTTTTTATTTAGGTAGATGCTTTATTTTGAAAGGATGTTATTTATGGGGAAAAAGAGTAATAAAATAAGTAGATTTATTTTGTCAATGTTTGGCTTGAGTTTGGTCTTAGCTAGTTGTGTGGGGAGTCAAGGTAGTATAAGTGATACTTTGCGGATTGCAACATCAGTCCCATCAAATTCGTTAAATCATTTAAGAACAACGGAGTTGATTAATTCAAATATCATTTTGAATTTTATGGAGGGACTCCTTATTCCAGATTTAAATGGCCAGCTACAGCCAGCAGCAGCCGAAAGCTATACAACGTCGGATGATGGCTTAGTGCATACTTTTAAATTGCGAGATAATAATTGGAGTAATGGTGCCAAAGTAACAGCAGCAGATTTTGTTTTCGCCTGGAGGACAGAAGCAAGAGATGCAAAAGCAGGGTATAAGCAGTATCAAGCATATCTTAAAAATGGTAAGGATGTTGTTGCGGGGGTTAAGCCGGTCGAAGAGTTGGGTGTGCGGGCACTTGATGATAAAACGCTAGAAGTGACGCTAGAGACACCTAAAACATATTTTCTGGAGTTGCTTAGTCATATGTCATTATTGCCTGTTAACGAGGCTTTTTACAATGCAGTAGGGGCTGAATCATATGGAACAAGCAAAGAAACAGTCTTAGCTAATGGCGCTTATCAATTAGCTGATTATGTGGGTGCAGCGGGTTACACATTGGTAAAAAGAGCAGACTATTGGGATGCTAAAAATGTTGAATATAATAATGTGAAAGTCCAAGTAATTAAGGAAATGACGACGCAAACATTATTGTGGGATGAAGGTCAATTAGATGAAATTTATCTGTCAGGAGATGCTATTGACAAATATAAAAATGATGAATCACTCACTTTTGAGCTTGATCGAACAATGTATTACATGTATATTTCACCGCATACAGCAACACCGGAACCAGCCTATGGAAGTAAAAATTTACGGGCTGCGGTCGCGCATGCAATTGATAAAACAATCCTTGCTGAATCCGTTTTCAAAGATGGTTCAAAGGGGGCGGATTTCATCATTCCTTACATCATAACGAATAAAGACGGAGAAGAATTTCGCGATTTTGCTAATCAATATAACACGCCAATGTTTGATAAAAGCAAAGCCCTGGAATTATTTGAAAAGGCAAAAATAGATTTGGGGAAAACGCAGATTGAGATTCCGTTAACAATTGATGATGCTGAGCGAAATAAGAAAGTTTTTGAGAATATCAAAGGTCAATTGGAGCAAAATTTACCAGGATTAAAGGTGAATTTAACAAGTATTCCAGCGCAAACATTTTTTCCAACAATATTTGAATATAAGACACCCGGAGCACGTCATGGATGGACGAGTTTACAAAACGATCCGGTGACCTTTTTAGATTTATTTATTGCGGGTTCATCGTATAATTTTGGAAAAACAGAACTGCAAGAATTTACGAAAAAAGTCAAGCAATCGGAGTCGCCCCAAAATATGCTCAATCAACAGGAACGGTGGAAAAATATTGCGGAGGCTGAAAAGCTATTGGTCGAGGAATACTATAATATTCCTCTTGTCCAAAGAGGGAGTAAAAAGCTTGTAACTAAAGGGATAACGGGCTTATCATTTAATAATAATGGCCCTCAAAACATCTCGTATCGGTTTGTAAAAATGGTGAAATAGGAGGGGGGATTGCAGGTTGCAATCCGCTTTTTTTTTGCGTTTGAAGTCCGAAATAAACCCAAAAAACATTGCACTAATAAAAGAGCTATGATATAATTTTTTTTAATAATAAAAAAAAGAAAGGGAGTTTTTAGTATATGAATATTAAAAAAACGACGAATATTTTAATCGCATTAGTAGTAATAGTCACTTTGACACTACAATTTATAGGCGGTAGCGTATACTTAAATGCATCCTCGCAGCAGAAATATATTATTGCAACTGATACAACTTATGCCCCCTTTGAATTTGAAGATGCCGATGGGAAAATTGTTGGAATTGATGTTGAGATTATGGCGGAAGTTGCCAAGCAATCAGGCTTTAGTTATGAGTTGAAGCCACAGGGGTTTAATGCAGCTGTGCAATCACTCGAATCAGGACAAGTTGATGCAGTTATTGCCGGAATGACAATTACCGAAGCCCGACGTGAGAAATTTGATTTTTCGGTACCTTACTATGAATCAGGTGTGGTCATGGGCATTAAACAAGATAATCAAATTGTTAAAACATATGCCGATTTAGCTGGCCAAAATGTTGCCGTCAAAGTTGGAACAGTAGGAGCCGATTTTGCCGCAAAATTAAAAGAACAATATAATTTTACCATAACAGCATTTGACGAAACGGCCAATATGTACGAGGACGTTAAAACGGGTAATTCTGTTGCAATGTTTGAAGATTACCCTGTCCTTGCCTACGGAATTACACAAGGAAATGGGTTGAAAATGGTAACTGGTAAAGAACCAAGTGGTTCTTATGGTGTTGCTGTTGGGAAGAATAAAAATGCGGAGTTTATCAAATTATTTAACGAAGGCTACGCTAAAATCGTTAAAAATGGAACGTATGATGCGATTTTAAGTAAATATTTGTCAACGGGAACAGCTGTGGCAACAGAAGTTGATAATGGCAGCCGCGTCAAAGGGAAAAAGTATACCTTTGCAACTGATACAACCTATGCCCCCTTTGAATTTCAAGCTGAAAATGGTGAATATGTGGGCATTGATTTAGATTTAATGAAAGCAATTGCTAAAAATCAAGGCTTTACTTATGAGATGAAATCTTTAGGCTTTAATGCAGCGCTTCAAGCACTAGAATCAAGTCAAGTTGATGCCGTAATTGCCGGAATGTCGATTACGCCTGAACGGATGCAGAAGTTTGATTTCTCACAACCATATTTTGAAAGTGGTATTGTTTTGGGAATTAGAGAAGACAATAGTAAAGTAACTAGTTATGCGGATTTAAAAGGTGAGAAAGTTGCCGTCAAAGTTGGTACAGTAAGTGCTGATTTTGCACAGGCAAATAAGCAGAAATATGGTTTTACCGTGACCCTTTTTGATGAAACAGCGAATATGTATGAAGATGTCAAAAGTGGTAATGCAGTTGCTTTATTTGAAGATTACCCTGTGTTAGCCTACGGAATTACGCAAGGCAATGGTCTTAAAATTGTAACTGAAAAAGAAGCGGGAGGGTCATATGGTATCGCAACCCCAAAAGGCAAAAATCCTGAATTAGTTACAGCCTTAAACAAAGGTTTAGCAAATATTACAGCAAGTGGAGAATACGATGCGATTTTAGCTAAATACCTCGAAGCTCCCCAATCAGCGCAAACGGGCAATGGCAACACAATTATGAGTCTGTTTTTAGAAAGTATGCCCGCTATTGCTAGAGGACTGGGGACAACATTGTATTTGACATTCTTCTCTTTACTAATTGCCTTGCTAATTGGTGTTGTTTTTGGTTTATTTAGTGTTTCGCAACATAAAGCGCTGAATCTTTTAGCAACATTCTACATTGATATTATGCGCGGGATTCCACTACTAGTGTTAGCTTTTATGATTTATAATGGTGTTCCAAGTTTATTAAATATTAAACTTGCCGCAAATGTTGCGGGAATTATCACACTTAGTTTAAATGCGGGGGCCTATATTGCTGAAATTGTTCGCGGTGGAATTGAAGCGGTTGACGGTGGTCAAATGGAAGCAGCAAGAAGCCTTGGGCTACCTTATAACAAGACAATGCGGAAAGTTATTTTACCACAGGCAATTAGAATTATGACACCATCATTTGTCAACCAATTCGTAATCACGTTAAAAGATACGTCAATTCTTTCAGTAATTGGAATTGTTGAATTAACACAAACCGGGAAACTAATCATCGCCCGCAATTTTGAGTCATTTAATATGTGGACAATCATTGCAATTGTTTACATCGTGATTATTACAATTTTAACAAAACTTTCAAAAGTGTTAGAACGGAGAATTAAAAATGACTAAAATAAATGTTCAAATGTTAGAAAAAAGTTACGGTGCCAACAACGTTCTTAAAGGTGTAAGTCTCGAGGTTAAAGAAAATGAAGTGGTCTGCCTAATTGGTCCATCGGGATCAGGGAAAAGCACATTTTTACGCTGTATTAATAAACTTGAAACAGCGCAAAAAGGGGCAATAAGCGTTCATGGAATTGATGTCCTTGATAAGAAAACAGATGTCAACACGTTACGTGAAAGCATTGGAATGGTCTTCCAACACTTTAATTTATTCCCTCATTTAAGCGTCATTGAAAATATCATGTTAGCACCAGTTGAACTAGGGAAAATGACAAAAGCGGAGGCGAAAGTTGAAGCCTTAAAATTATTAGATGATGTAGGATTAACAGAAAAGGCGGATGCGATGCCCAAACTATTATCAGGTGGTCAAAAGCAGCGTGTGGCGATTGCAAGAGCCTTAGCAATGCACCCCGACATCATGTTATTTGATGAACCAACAAGTGCCCTCGACCCGGAAATGGTCGGCGAAGTCTTACTCGTCATGAAAAAACTTGCCAAAAAAGGGATGACAATGGTCATTGTAACACATGAAATGGGATTTGCTCGTGAAGTAGCAGATCGGGTAATTTTCATGGATGGAGGCGTTATTGTTGAACAGGGAAATCCCGAAGAATTCTTCAACAGCCCCCAAACGGACAGAGCAATAGAATTCCTCAACAAAATTCTGTAAAAAAAGTGGGAAATTCCCCCCTTTACTATTGCTAAAAAGCTGGACTCATGATAGAATAATACACAGAGACTTTCTCTAGTTGGCAAACATCTAGGGCGGAAGGAGAAAATAACGTTATGAAAAAAGGAATACATCCAAACTATAAACAAGTTAATGTAATTTGTTCTACATGTGGAGCCGAGTTTGAAACTGGTTCTGTAATAGACGAAATTCGTGTTGATACTTGTTCAGCATGTCATCCATTTTATACAGGACGTCAACGTTTTAGCAACGCTGATGGACGAGTTGAGAAATTCAACAAAAAATATGGTATTGCATCAACAAACGAAGAAGAAGAATAAAAATTATTTTTTCTCCACTTTAGCTTAAGTGGAGTTTTTTGTTATCAATTTTTGGTGAAGGGAAGTTTGTTGCGATGAAGTTATTGCTTTCATATTTAGCACCGTTTAAAAAGGAGCTGAAATACGGTCCCTTTTTTAAGTGGTTAGAAGCAGTTTTTGAGTTAATTATTCCTTTTATCATGATTAAAATCATTGATGTTGGTATTGGTGGGAAGGATAAAAGCTATCTTTTATCCATGGGAGCAATAATGTTGTTGCTTGGAAGTTTAGGATTAGTTTGCTCATTAATTTGCCAGTATTATGCATCGCGGGCCTCACAAGGTTATGGCACGATTGTTCGGAATAAACTTTTTAGTCACATCCACAAACTATCACATCAGCAAATCAATGAAATTGGTGCAAGTTCACTTGAAACACGGCTAACTAATGACATAAATCAGCTTCAACTTGCTGTGGCAATGCTGATTCGTTTAGTTGTCCGGGCTCCCTTTTTGGTTTTGGGCGCGATGGTGATGTCGATGTTTATTAACTGGCAGCTGGCGTTAATTTTTGTGGCAATTATCCCGCTCATAGCGGCCGTGATTTATCTTATCATGAGACAAACCATCCCTAAATATAAACTGATTCAAGCAAAAATAGATCAAATTGGAAAGCGAGCTCATCAACAATTAACTGGTGCAAGGGTAATTAGAAGCAGCACCAGACTTAGCGATGAGAAGCGGGCATTTAAAGCAGATGCTGATCAAATAACAGAAAGGGCAATCAATGTTGGTTACATTAATGCACTGCTAAATCCTTTGACGACGATTATCATCAATATTGGCATCATCACCATAATTTGGTTTGGTGGAATTAAAGTAGCAGCTGGGGTGATGACACAAGGAGAAGTCATTGCTTTTATTAGTTACATGACGCAAATTTTACTAGCGTTGATTATTGTTGCCAGCCTGATTATCCTATTTACAAAAGCCTATGCAAGTGCCAAAAGAATAGCAGAAATCCTCGAACTCCAACCCCAAATCCTCGAAAAAAAAGCCCCCGCGCAAACAATTTTAAGGCGCAGGGATTGTCCCCAAATTCAGTGTATTAATGTTTGTTTTTCGTATAGTGACGATGCAACTCCACTCCTTTCTAACCTTAATTTTTCGATTAACAGTGGGCAGAAAATCGGGATTATTGGGGGGACGGGTGCTGGTAAGTCAACGTTGATTCGGCTGTTGCCACGATTACAGGATGTTAGCTTGGGCAGTATTCTTTTTTATGGTGTGGATGTTAGGGGATATCAATTTGATGTTTTGCGTAAAAATATTATGATCGTCCCCCAAAAGGCCATTGTTTTTAGTGGAACAGTGGCGCATAATTTGCGTGTTGGCAACCTTTTGGCAACAGATGAGCAAATGTGGCATGCGCTCAAAATTGCGCAGGCGGATGAATTTGTTCGTGCGGATTCCTTAGGTCTAGAGAAAATAATTTTGGAAGATGGTGCTAACTTATCCGGTGGGCAGAAGCAACGCCTAACAATTGCTCGAAGCTTGATGTCGCAACCAGAAATCTTAATTTTTGATGATAGCACGAGTGCACTTGACTATGTTACGGATGCTAAACTACGGCAAAACCTTGCTAAGCACTGTGCGTCGATGACAATTATTGCCGTTTCTCAGCGGATTGCAGCAATAGCCCATAGTGATCTAATTATTGTCCTCGAACACGGCAAAATTGTAGGTCAGGGGACACATCAGCAGTTATTAGTAAATTGCGCGGCCTATCAAGAAATTGCGCGGTCACAATTGGGAGATATTGAGGTGAAACAAGGATGAAAATGATTGTACTTAAGCGAATTTGGCTCTATGGGAAGCAACACCCACTGTATATTATTACGGCAATTGTCCTTTCACTTGTGCAAGTGGGATTCACGTTACTGATGCCAATTGTGATTGCTGGTGCCATGGATTTGATTATTGGACCGGGTAACGTGGATTTTGATGGCGTTTTAAGAGGAATAGTCTTGCTTTTAGGAATGGTCATGATGATTAGTGCGGCAACTTTTGGCATTATTGTCAGTACCAACATATTAACATATAAAATTGTTAATCAGATGCGTTTAGAAGCAATGGCAAGGGTAATGGAAATGCCATTACAAGCAATTGACAGCCATGCGTTTGGGGATTTCACTAGTCGAATTGTTGTCGATATTGAAGTGATTGCTGATGGCTTGTTACAAGGATTTATCCAAGTTTTCACGGGTGTTATTATGATTTTGGGGACATTGGCGATTATCTTTTGGCTAAACCAGATTATTGCGCTATTTGTCCTCGTAATCACACCAATATCACTTGTTTTAACGGCAATTATAGCGCAGAAATCGTATAACCGCTTTAAAATTCAAGGAGAAATCCGCGGTGAAATGGCAGGATATAGCGCAGAAATGATTGGTGCACAAACCTTGCTTAAAAATTTTTCCCAAGAAGAGCAGACAATTAAAAGATACAAAGAAATGAATCAAAAACTAGAAAAAAACGGCGTGCTGGCCCAATTTTATTCGGCATTAAGTAATCCAACTACCAGATGGGTTAATAGCATTGTTTACACGGGAGTTGGTGTAATTGGCGCTTTTCTGGTCATTGATGGGGGGATGAGTGTTGGTATTCTAGCAGCGTTTTTGATTTATGTCAATCAGTATATGAAACAATTTAATGAAATGTCAGGTGTTATCACGGAAATTCAGGCAGCAATAGCTTCAGCCCAGCGAGTATTTGCGTTAATTGATGCACCAAAAGAGATTGCATCAGCTAAGGGAGCGGTGGAGCTAACTTCTGTTGAAGGTGATATTAGACTCGAAAACATCAGTTTTTCTTATACTGCGGGGCATAAAATCATTGAGGGGCTGAATTTGACGGTAAAAGCGGGTCAGACGGTAGCAATTGTAGGAGCAACGGGATGTGGCAAGACGACACTAATTAATCTCCTGATGCGCTTTTATGAATTAGATAGTGGGCGAATTTTAATTGATGGTCAGGACATGCAGAAATTCACGAAAACGAGTGTAAGAAGGCAATTTGGCATGGTCCTGCAGCAGACATGGTTATTTTATGGCACAATTGCGGAAAACATTGCTTATTTCAAACCAGAGGCAACAGACCAAGAAATTGTTAGGGCGGCAAAGCGAGCCCATGCGCATCACTTTATTGAACAACTAGCCCAAGGATATCAAACAAAAATTGGCAGCCTAACGGGAATATTATCAGAGGGTGAAAAGCAATTAATCGCCATTGCCCGAAGCATGCTATTAAATTCCCCGATGTTAATTTTAGATGAAGCAACGGGAAGTATTGACAGTGTAACTGAAGTCCTAGTAGCAAATGCTTTCAAAAAAATGATGGTGGGTCGAACAAGTTTTATCATTGCTCACCGATTAGCAACAATTAAATCGGCCGATATGATTGTTGTAATGGAAGCGGGTAAAATTATTGAACAAGGGAATCACTCAACACTACGAGAAAAAAATGGGGCCTACGAAAAAATGTATTTAAGTCAATTTAGCGGAAATTTGACAGTGGAGAAATAATATGTTAGGATTGAAATATGTGTAATATAGGGAGCGATGGCAATGGAAAATATTAGTCCAGCAAGCAACAAAACGGCAGATTCAGTCACTAACATAGAACAACGCAAAACCAAGAAATCAGGGATTAGTGCCAAAATAATTTTGAGTATTTTAGCAAGTGTCATCTTTCTGGGGGCGCTAACTTATGGACTTGTGTTAAATGTTGCAGGCCCACCGCGCAAAACAATTGATTTAGCAGAGAAACTCCAGGTTTATGGTGAGGGAATTGATGGCCATGTCAGTGTTCTTATTGTTAATATGAGTCAATGGGATGAAAGTTTAGATAAAGCGGAGGCCGAGTATATTGCTGAATTAGAGTTCAGTTATAAGGGACAACAAGTAAATGCTGAAAGACTACTTCTTGACCTTCCTTTAAAAGCAGGCGATCAAGAAGAAATCAGTGTAATTAATAACCCAACATTAAATGATAAATATCAAATGCAGCCCAAACAAGAAAGACTAGAAATTGCGTTAAACTATCTCGGAAAAAGAATTGAAACAATAAGTGAAATAGATAAAATCAGCTTCGAAGATCATTTTAAAGAATTCACGGAAATCCACAAATACAGTGAAAAAGATCTAGAATATATTTTTTATAAAATCGAGGCTAATTTTTTACCGTATGGAGCAGAAGAAACGGAGAACACAGCCGCAACAACAATTATTTATGGCTACCTTAATGGGGAGGGCGTAATCCTTGGAGGCGAAACGAATATTATTGATTATGATGGCTACATCATGGGGGATAATTACCCAACAAGCAACTTAAAATTAACAGAACAAGAATCACAAGCGACAGAAATTATCGCAGCGATGAAAAGTCGAGGATTTAGCTTATATGAGTAGAGCAATCCTTACTTTTTTTAAAGAAAAAAGAATGGAGTGTTTAGATGAAAAAAATCGGAATAACAAGTAGAGCGCTTGCCATGGACTTAGAGGACGTAAATAAGCTATATTTGGTTGGAACGCCACATGGTTACATTGAGGCAGTTAGCCGTGCGGGCGCTTTGCCAATTATTATTCCGTTGGATAATAGTGAACAGCAGTTAGGTGCCTATTTAGATTTATGTGATGGGCTGATTTTAACTGGAGGTGCAGATATTGATCCGGCGTTTTACGATATGCCACAAATGCAAGGGATTGGTGCAATTGATGTTGACCGTGATGAAAGTGATTTAGCCGTTTTAGAAATGGCATTTGCGCGTAAGTTGCCCATTTTTGGAATTTGTCGGGGGTGCCAATTATTGAATGTTTATTGTGGTGGAACGCTCCACCAGGACATGCGCTATATTGATACACAGATATTGCACGATCAGAAAAATACGCGTAGTGCAGTGTCTCACAGTGTTGAGGTAGTAGCTGGTTCGAAACTGCACGCTTTATTTGGTGAACAAGAACAATTTGGTGTTAATTCTTTTCATCATCAAGCGTGCAATAAAATTGGAAAAGACTTGGTGGTAACCTTAACTGGGCCTGATGGTGTAGTTGAAGGAATTGAAAAAACGGGTGATGACCATTATGTTGTTGGTGTCCAGTTTCATCCAGAAATGTTTTGTGGTAGTCACGAGTATGATTATATGGAAAAAGCATTCAAAGCATTTGTTAAATTAGTTTAAAAAGGCTATAATTAAATAGTATAAATATAATGAAAGAAGGAAAATTAAATGGAAAATAAATATCCAGAAATAACAATTGAAATGGAAACAGGCGGTGTCATCGTTGCACAATTATACCCAGAAATCGCCCCTAATACAGTGAATAATTTTATCGAACTTGCAACCAAAGGATTTTATGATGGAACAATTTTTCATCGTGTTATTCCCGGATTTGTCATTCAGGGTGGTGACCCAACAGGAACGGGAACGGGTGGCCCTGGATATGGGATTAAAGGTGAGTTTTCAAATAATGGATTTACAAATGACTTAGCGCATGATCGCGGCGTACTATCAATGGCAAGGTCAATGATGGCCGATTCTGCTGGTTCGCAGTTTTTTATCATGGCTGATGATGTCTCATCGCTTGATAAAGAATATGCAGCATTTGGAAAAGTAATATCGGGAATGGAAATAGTGGATGAAATTGTCATGCAACCACGAACGATGTCAGATAAGCCAAAAACTGATCAACGGATGAAGAAAGTTACAGTGGAAACATTTGGAATCGAATATCCTGCTGTAGAGACAATTTAAATTGGAGGACAAATAAAAAGTACCAAGACACTCGTTTTGGTACTTTTATTATAGGGAAAGTGATAATAAGGTTAGTATATTTGGTTAAAGATTAGGTACCCAAGGCAGTGGTTAAAAAGTTCAAAAGCAGAATGTTGCTGTTGGGTGCATTTTTTTGTAAAAAAGTTGATTTTTTGTAAAAAAGGGATTGACATTATTCAAAAAATGCTCTATAATTAATACTTGTGAGGCACAAGCAACACAAAAACATTTTGGAGGATTAGCTCAGTTGGGAGAGCATCTGCCTTACAAGCAGAGGGTCGGCGGTTCGAGCCCGTCATCCTCCACCATTATATTGCCGACTTAGCTCAACTGGTAGAGCAACTGACTTGTAATCAGTAGGTTGAGGGTTCAAGTCCTTTAGTCGGCACCATTTTTTTTTTAGATTTAATCTAATGAATGGTGAATTAAATAAGTAAGTAAAACTGCATGAAGGAAAGAAGTTACAGGATATTGTTTTTTCTTCAAAGAAACAGTTTATTAGTAAACGGGTAGGTAGCGAAGTGGCTAAACGCGGCGGACTGTAACTCCGCTCCCTCCGGGTTCAGGGGTTCGAATCCCTTCCTGCCCACCAT
>JBOFTV010000068.1:0-20683 GCA_051652245.1 Culicoidibacterales bacterium
CAGCAGAAGTTACAAAACCAGCTGGACCAGCAGAAGAAACAACGAACACAAACGGTAGCAAGCTACCTGCAACAGGAACAGAGATAAAAGAAATCATCATAGGAAGTACAGCAATAACATTACTTGCAACAGCACTGGCCATTAGCGGACGTAAATATAGAAATAAAATAGCAAGGAAATAAGTTAAGAAGAGAGAAGAGAAGGAGATCAATTGGTCTTCTTTTACTTTACTAAGGAATATAAGAGCTACTTGTTCCTGTGATAAAAGTTCAAATATTGTGTTAATTTATTACTAATCCCTAAAAAAAGAAAGCGATCTCAAAAAAAGAGTTATCTGTGAAATTGTCTGTAAAAAATGATATAATATAATTACATAAAAATAATAGGAGGTAGTACATATGATACAAACACATCTAATAAGGGAAAATATTTATAGCTTTAAAGCTATTGGATATTTGGATTTAGATTTTCACGGTTGTATTTTTAGAAATGAAGAAGGTGCAAGTTATAATGCATATCTGATTATTGATGAACAAATAACATTGATTGATTTGGTGGATGCACCATTTATGGATGAATTTTCACGGCGTCTAAAGGAAGTTTTAGGGGAACGAAAAATTGATAATATTATCATAAATCATGTTGAACCCGACCATTCGGGAGGTTTTGAACTACTAAAAGAGGTCTATCCTGACGCAAAATGTTACTGTTCAGCAGAAGCTAAAAATGCAATGCTACAGATGTTTTTTAAGGATCACTCCTTTACAAAAGTTGAACATATGGGGATACTGAAAACAGGATCATATTCTTTTGTTTTTGTGCTCACACCATTTATTCATTGGCCAGATAACATGTTGACATACTTGCAAGAGGAGCGGATTCTGTTTTCTAACGATGCTTTTGGTAGTTTAGTTAATTCAAATTTACATTATGATGATGAGTATGAATATACAGAATTAATTAGGCAAACAAAAGAGTACTACGCAAATATTGTACAACCATGTTCACGCTTTGTGGAAGCAAAATTAGCAGAAATATTATCACTAAACCTAGCAATTGATTTGATTTGTCCCGCCCATGGAATTATCTGGAGAAGCCATATTCCCGAGATATTAGAGCAATATATGCGGTGGGCTAAAAATGGTGATATGAAGGATAAGGTTGTTATTGTTTATGATACTATTTGGGATAATACAGAAATGATGACCAATGAAATTGCTGTAGGAATTGCTGAGCAAGGATACGAGGTTCGCGTCTATAATGCATCAAAGCATCGCAAAAGTCTAATTATGACTGAAATTATGGATGCGCGTGGAATTTTAATTGGATCGTCAAATTTTAATAATACGATGACGCCACAAATTGCTGATGTACTAGAAAGAATTATTGGATTAAAACCTTTGCAAAAAGTTGGTATGGCATATGGTAGTTATGGGTGGGCGGATGTGCATTTAAATAGAATCGAACATCGATTGAAAGAGGCAAATGTTCAAATTGTTGAGCATGCTTTGTATGAAAACTATACACCCAATGAAGCACAATTATTATATGCAAAAGAGGTGGGTAAGAAATTTGGTGCGAAACTGAAGGAGCTGAAGTCGTATGAGTAATGGTGCTATTATCAGAAGATTTTACGAGGTATTAGAAGAAAATCAGATTAAGACATCGCCAGTTGCATTGAATAATTATGCTTATGATGCTTCACCATTTGATGCATATCTACCTTCTGCTGTACTACAACCTAAAACAGTTGAGCAGGTAAGCCAAATTGTTAAAATATGTAATGAGAATAAACAGGCAATTATTGTTCGCGGATCTGGTTCTAATCTTTGTGGTGCAACCATTCCTAGCACTAATGAGGTTGTTATGGATATGAAGCATTTCAATGAAATTGAAGAAGTTGATATTGAGAACTTAACAATGACGGTAGGAGCTGGTTGTATTACGCTTGATATTGCTCAAAAAGCCGATATCTATGGACTAATGTATCCACCCGACCCTGGAAGTATTAAAATTAGTACAATTGGCGGCAATATTGCAGAAAATTCAGGTGGACTACGCGGACTTAAATATGGTGTAACGCAAGATTATATTTTAGGGTTAGAAGTAGTTATGGCAAATGGTGATATTATCCAAACGGGTGGTAAGTTAACTAAAGATGTTGCAGGATACAATTTGACACAATTAATTATTGGGAGTGAAGGAACACTAGGTATTGTCACAAAAGCAATATTAAAGCTTATTCCTAAGCCAAAATATAAGAAAACAGCAACAGCATATTTTGATAGTCTAGGTGCAGCTGGAGATGTCGTTAGTGATATTATTGCTCATCATATTATTCCCGCAACATTAGAAATTATTGACCAAGTAACAATGGAGGTTGTAGAAAATCATGCTCATATTGGCTTAGACACATCGAAGGCAGCATTTTTATTAATTGAGCAGGACGGGACGCTTGAGCAAGTTGAAACAGAGATGGAGCAAATTATTAAAATCTGTGCTAAACATGGAGGAATCACGGCTATTGCTAAAAATGAGGAGGAAGCATTAGAAATTAGTGCAGCAAGGAGGAATTGCCTTGGTGCACTATCCTCACTTTCACCTACAACATTACTTGAAGATGCTACTGTACCACGAAGTAGAGTTGGTGATTTTTTGCGTGAAGTTCAGAAAATTAGTGAAAAACATAATGTGGAAATTTATACTTTCGGTCATGCAGGAGATGGAAATATGCATCCTACGGCTCCCTGTAATATTAAAGATGAAGTTCATTTTAAGCGTGTTGAGCAAGCCTTTGAAGAAATATTTGAAGTGGCTGTTTCAATGGGGGGGACAATCACTGGAGAGCATGGAGTTGGAAAATTAAAGGCACCCTATCTTCCACTAAAAGCTAAAAACAGCCTCTATCATATGCTACTAATTAAAAAAGCTCTGGACCCTAATAATATATTTAACCCAGCAATAATGTTTGAAAGGAGACAAGAACATGATCTTGAAAAATGCTGATTTGATAACAAAAGAAATACAAGAACAAATAGATTATGAATTCTTGTTAAATTGCATGAGATGTGGTTTATGTCTGAATACTTGTCCAACCTATCGTATTTTTGATCGCGATGAGTCTCAATCACCACGAGGGAGAATAGCCTTAATTAGAGCGGTATATGATGGCAATTTAGTGCCCGATGATGAATTCAAGAAAGCAATTAATCAATGTATTGTTTGTAAAAAATGTATGGAAGTTTGTCCAAGCAGCGTAAAGTACACTGATATTTTGTTTGCTGCACGAAATATTGTTGATAAGTATAGTAAATAGAATAAGAGCAGATATTGCTCTTTTCTTTCTCTAAACTACTAAAAAAAAATGAAATAAACATAAAAACATGGAAAAAGTGTTTAAAATTGGTTAAATATGGTATAATTAAGCAATAGTTATAAAAGTAATAATAGGAGGGGTTAAAGTGAAAAACATTTTTCTTTTTTTGTTAGCAGATATCTCATTGGAAAAGAGAATATTTGGGGCATTTAGGAAAGTAAAGATACATAATCAATTAGTAGGAAATGTGGGAGGACTAGCATCTGATGCTATAGTAGTAATGCATTCGCTTAATATTCGATGGAGAAAATATATTGTATGGAATAAGCTTAATTGCTGTTATTGGTGGCTGGTCATGGACTGAAGTCTCCGTGATTAAAACATGCAAGGTTATAGATCGCTATAAATAGAAAAATACTGCTACTTGCCCAGTAAATGCTAAAACTACAGTAGTAGATAAACAATTGAATCAAAATCCAGCTGCCCCGGTGGTTGTAAACAGTAGAAATCAAGTATACTATGAGGAATAGCTATTTTGCCTGGGATCATAGTAATATTATTGTCTAGGAGCTCATATTTACTAAAGAATCCCCAAAAAATAAATAAATAAATAAACAAACTTTTAAAAAAATTGAGGGGGATTAACATGATTATAAATAATTACTTTGAGGCAATTAAAATTGCTAAAAACACAGAGATGGTGAAAATAGAATTATATTTTTATTTTTACCAAGCGCTTAAAACAGGGGAACTTCTAGAGCAAACAATAGATAGAATTCAGTTAAACTATAAGAACAAGATAAATAAATTGACTTGCCAAAGAGAATTCAAAGGGTTTATTAATAAATTTTATCAGGAGGAATACCTTTACTATTTTTCGAAAAAAAGAATAATTTTAAAGTCAGCACTATGTACAAATGAGCAAAAGCGTGAGTACCAAGAAATGGATTTTAGAGAGGCCCAAGAATTATTGAAGAGGAGATTAAAAACAGATTGGATTAATGTGTTGAATTTCGAATTCTTTTTGATTGAATCTGATGAATTGGGAGATGACCCATTTATACTGGAATGCTATAATATTTACAAAAAATTAATCAGAACATCACAAAATAGGGATTTAAATTTGGAATCAGTTATGCTTAGCTTCGGAATATCCCTAAAGGAAGTCATCAGTGAATTTGAAGGTGAAAAATTAAACTTTTCTGATTTTGAAGCAAGAATTTCGAGCAATAAAAATTATAGTGAAGGACTTATAATACTTTATAAATATGTGAACTTTAATTTTAGAAATGAGTTAGAGTCAATTATCACGGGTCGTGATCTCAAGAGAAATTTTTACATTATAGATAAAAGAAGTAAGGGCTATACACTGGGAGAAATTGGTGACAGTAAGAAACTAACCAGGGAACGTGTTAGGCAGATAGAAAGTAAATCACTTGAAAGATTTAAAAAAATAATTGAATCCGACACGGTAAATATCCTCGATATTCTAGTTGCTAAAAATAAAACGAATTATCTTTTTACTTATAAAGAGTTGACATCTTTTTTTGAGAAATATACGGATATCTTTATCTATTTTTATCAATTATTAGAAGAGAAAAAAGGTTTTATTTACCCCAAACAAGGAATTTTAAATTTATCAGATTTTGATTGGGCCCAAGCTATTTCAGAATATGAACCCGTAGGGAGTTCATGCCGTGCCCAAGAAATTACACTAATTATCGAAGAAATTCAAAAAAATTTTCTAGAACAGAAAAATATCCACCTAGAAAAGGATTTAATAGCAGATGTTTTAATGGTGAATTTCAAAAAAAGGGGAGAAATTTATTCCCGTGAAATGGTTTCTTTAAGAAAAGTATATCAGCAAATTTTGAGTGAATCCGAGTTTAGCAATGGTATCCACATATCTAATCAAGAGGAACTTGATTTAATGAAAAAGATAGCAAAAGAGCGTTTTTTAATTAATATTGATTATCAATCAATAAGAGCGATGCAAGCGATTATTATGCATGTTGGTATTTTAGTAGGCCGTGGAAGATACTCAGTTACACAAGAACATCGAAGTTTGAAAATCCCCCAAGATTTATCAGATAAAATGATAGCATATATTAAAAAGATGAAACCCGTAATTGCCTACGCTTCAATTTTCAATACATTTAAAACAGAATTAGCAACTTATGGAATCCATAATCGCTTTAATTTCAAAGTTATATTTGATCCCCAAATAGCAGATGTTTTTTATGTTTCTAGAGATTATGTTTCAACAATTGCCGACTATTTTTCAATGGAAGATATGATAGAAGTCTATGTGCTATCTAAAAAGCGGTTTGTCTCAGTTAAAGAAATATGTGAGCACTTTGACGGAATTTCTGAAGTCATGGTTACAGCAAATATTTCAAATACTACATATATCCGCGAATATGCATATAAGCTGTTGCATCCAGCTAATATTGGACTAACAAAAGAAGACATCAGAACATTGGAAAAGACGTTACAACAAGTAGCAACAGAAAATAATGTTGTTAACTCGGAAGAATTATATTCAGAAATTGAACCAAGAATTAGAGCAGAGTTACAGAAAATTGGTATTTGTTCGGGGTATGGATTGGTGAGTATCATTGGATATGTTTTTGACAATAAATATACATTTAAAAGACCTTTTATTCTTGAAAGCTATACGCAAAAAATAATAGAAAAAGAGCAACTAGCAACTTATATGACGGACAAAAAAGATGTGCTCCTAGAAGAAATATACGGATTCATTAAACAGAAAAAAATAATACTACTTAGTATGAATGGTTTTATTGATGCGATAAGTTATTCACATTTAAGAATGGAGTTTGGGAGATTAATACGTGTTACGGAAATAGAGTTAAGCGATCAGCAGCAGGAAAAAATCCGTAAAACCCTCAATAACTACTTACAAGATGATGAACGCTTACTAGCAAGTGAAGAGAAAATCTATACAATGTTACCTAGAATAGCGTATGAATGGAATAAATACTCTTTGAGTGCAATTATTAAATACTATCTTAAAGAATTTACTGTTATAGGCACATCACATATGTATAATAACACTGATTTTATTATACAAAAATAATTTTGTCATTGACAAGGACAAAAAAAGGTGATAAAATAACCAGTATAAGTTAGGGTGTAACTATTTAATTAGACATGACCTAAGAAAATTTGAATATTTTCTTAGGTCATTTTTGTCTTGAAAAGGAGTGGGAAATCCGTGAAAGTAGTAAAAAAGATAAATCATAATGTTATTCTAGTAGAAGAAAATGGCATTGAAAAAATGGCAATGGGCAAAGGAATCGGTTTTTTTGCAACGGTGGGAAATCCATTTAAAGCAAGTGAAGCTGAGAAGTTTTTTGTATTAGATACTAAGCAAAAAATGAAGCGGTTTAGTGAGGTTATTGCACAAATACCAATCGAATATATTGACTTTGCAGAAGAAGTGATTAATTATATTATCAGTGAAGTCGAAACTCCACTGGATTCTAATATTTACATAACGTTAACTGATCACATCTACTTTACCATCCAAAGAGCAAGAATAAAGATGAATCCAACATCAATTATGGTGCCAGAAATGAAATTATTTTATCCCAAAGAATATAAAATAGCTCAAAATGTGGTGCTAATGATCAATGAAAAATACGAGACAAAGCTAGAAGATAATGAAGTTGGATTTATCACAATGCATATTCTTAATGCACAATTAGGTGAAATAAATAGCCTAAATAGCCTTAAAATATTGGAAATCACAACAAAAATATTACAGCTGATTTCTCAAGAATTAAAATTAAAAATGGATGAGGATTCTTTAGCATATAGTAGATTACTTGTCCATCTAAAATTTTTAGCTAAGCGACTTATTTATCAAGAGATAAGCAAAGTGAGGGATGTTAATTTTTTTACGAAGGAGTATAAAAATAGTATTTATTATAAAACAAGCTTGAGTATTTCACAACAAATTAGTGCAGAGTTTAATGTCGATATTGGTGAAAATGAGATACTTTACTTAACGTTACACATCAGTCGAATTTAATATAAAACGTGGGTGCAACTATTTGGTAGGCATGACCTAATAAGAAAAAAGTAATTTTCTTGTTAGGTTATTTTTATGTGGAAATGGAGGAAAGCCCAATGGGAAAAGTAATTATTAATGCCGATGATTTTGGCTATAGTCGGGCAGTTAATTTTGGAATTATTGACACTTTTACTAATGGTATACTGACATCAGCAACAATCATGGCAAATATGAAGGGATTTGACCACGCTGTATCTTTAGCAAAAGCACATCCTCAATTAGGTATAGGCGTGCATTTAACGCTGACTTGTGGAAACCCAATACTAGCGGATGTACCCACGCTTGTCAGCGCTCAAAAATTTAGAAAGCTAGCCTTTTATCAAGAAGCGTTTAGTATTAATTTAGAGGAACTCTACCGTGAGTGGGATGCTCAAATTCAAAAAGTTTATGCAAGTGGTCTAAGACCAACACACTTAGATAGTCATCATCATATTCATACGTTTGGTGAAAATGCAAGTGTTATGATAAGGCTTGCAAAGAAGTATGACTTACCAGTCCGTGGGAATTTCTTAGAAAAAGTTAAGGTTAAGCATACGGATATGTTTGAAGAATATTTTGATATTGTGGGGATGGAAATTCCCGCAGATGGCAAAAGTGCGCAAAAATTTAATAGCTACTTAAATAACCTCTACAACTTATTGAAAAGAGACCAAACAATTGAAATAATGTGCCATCCTGCGTATATTGATGTCGACTTGATGTCAGGGTCAAAATTTGTCTTTCCGCGAATTAATCAAGTTGAATTTTTAATCAACTCAGAATTTAGTCGAAAGGTACAGGAAGACGAAAAGATTGAATTAGTTAATTATCGGATGATTTAGAAGGGAGCGAAAGCGTATGAAAAATTTTAAAACAAATATTCAAAAATTAGGGCGAGCAATGCTATTGCCTGTTGCAGCAATGCCCCTAGCGGGACTTATTTTACGACTAGCAGCAGAAGATATGTTAAATATCCCCGTTTTAGGGGCAGCAGGGGATGCAGTCTTTGGTAATTTAGATATCCTCTTTGCCATAGGTGTAGCATTAGGATTTACGAAGACTAAGGATAAAGGGATTCCGGCATTAACAGCATTTTTAGCAATTATTACACTAAAATCAGGCTTAAAAGTAATCGATCCAGGAATAAGTATGGGGATTTTTGGGGGAATAATCTCAGGATTAATTGCGGCATGGACATATGATCGCTTTAAAAATCAAAAATTACCTATGGTCTTTTCTTACTTTGCGGGGGAGCGGTTCCCACTTACGATGATTATGATTATTCAAACCGCAACAGCATTTGTCTTTGGTTTTATTTGGCCAACTATTCAAATGGGAATCGATAATTTTGCTAAAACACTAGTAAATATGGGGGCCATTGGGGTTGGTATTTTTGTTTTCTTAAATAGAATGCTTATTCCTTTTGGCTTGCATCATGTCCTAAATACTTATATTTACTATGATTTGGGCAGTTATACTAGTCCAAGTGGAGAAGTTTTTAGAGGTGAAATCACCCGTTTTATTAATGGTGACCCAGCAGCAGGATTGTTTCTATCAGGATTTTTTGTTGTAATGATGTTTGGGATTCCAGCTATTTGTCTTGCAGTCTATCGAGCAGCATTTAAAGAAAATAAGCAGATGGTAAAAGGTGTTATGGGAAGTGGTGCAGTCACAGCATTTATTTCAAATATTACAGAACCTGTTGAGTTTAGTTTTATGTTTATTTCACCGTTACTGTACTTCCTCCATGCATTACTTGCAGCATTTGCTGCAATGGTTTGCTATTTGTTAAACATTAAAATTGGCTTCACATTTGGGCCTAGTATTGTTGACTATGTCATCAATTTTAGAATAGGAACCAATGCTATTTTGATTTTACCAATTGGTGTTGTCTTTTTTGCCCTGTATTACTTTACGTTCTACTATGTAATAAAATGGCAGAACATCCCAACTATTGGCCGTGCTGAGCCCCTTATAACTGACAACAGTATGGTTGGGAATGAAGCGAGTAAGCCACTTAAAAGTAAAAATTATGCGTATATGGCTAAAAAGCTATTAGAGGCCTTTGGGGGGGCTGAAAATATTGAAGATGCCTTTAGCTGTAATACAAGACTAAGAATTGAAGTCAAAAATCCGAAAATTGTTAATGAAGAACGAATAAAACAACTAGGCGTAACTGGTTTAATTAAACCAACAGAAGATAATTATCAGGTTATAATTGGGCTAGAAGTAACCTATGTCATGGCCGAATTTACTAAATTAATGGATGAAAAGTAACAGTGAGGAGTGAAACGATATGAAAAAGCAGATAATTACAATAGCAGGGGGCGGAAGCACCTATACTCCTGGGATAATACAAGCGCTCCTAAATAATAGTAGTCGCTTACCCATTTGTGAAATTCGACTATATGATATAGATAAGCAGCGGAATGCTGATATGGAAGTTATTATTAATTTTATGCTAAAACAATCAAACCAAGAAATCGTCAAATTAAGGGTAACAAGCAATCCACAAACGGCTTTTAGTGGATGTGATTTTATCTTTTCCCAAATTAGAGTTGGTGGTCTAGAGATGCGTGAAAAAGATGAGAAAATCCCCTTGAAGCATGGACTTGTAGGACAAGAAACTTGTGGACTAGGGGGATTTGCTTATGGTCTGCGCTCAATTGGTGGAATATTAGAAATAGTTGAACATATTCAAAACTATGCACCCGCAGCATGGATTTTAAATTATACCAACCCCGAATCAATCGTTTCAGAAGCAGTTCGGCGGAAATTTCCACAAGCGAAAATGATAAATGCCTGTGATATGACAATCTCAATTGAACAAACGATAGCTCTAAACTATGGCTATGATCGGAAGAATTGGATTCCAACATATTTTGGGCTAAATCACTTCGGCTGGTACACCCAAATCTATGATAAATCTTTAGGGAAAGACATAATGCCAGAATTAATTAAAAAAATAACAACACAAAATATGAAAGTAGCAAGTTTTAATGCCGGTGATACATCGTGGCAAGAAGCTTTTAATATGATGTCGGTCATAATGAAAAACTTTTCTGAAAACATCCCTAATAATTATTTGGAATACTACTTATATCCGGACATGATTGTGGAAAAGGCGGATAAAAACTACACAAGAGCAAACATAGTTATGGCGGGGAGAGAGCAAAATACTAAAAAGATGGCTGCAAAAATCAGAGCGGGGGAAACAGAAGCTGTTCTTAATTTTGATTTTGGTGAGCATGGTCAATATATTGTTGATATGGCAACATCGATTTTAAATGATGAGCGTCAGAGATTTATGTTAATTGTTCCCAATCAAGGAGCAATTCCCAATCTACGTGCGGATGCTGTTGTGGAAATACCAGCATATGTTGGGGCAAATGGTGTCGAACCAATTGCCTTAAGGCAGCCAATTGGTGATTTTCATAAAGGGTTAATGGAGGCACAAGTGGCAGCTGAAAAATTACTTGTTGATGCTTATTTTGAACAATCATATCAAAAGGCATTGCAGGCATTTACGCTAAATCAAACGGTACCAAGTGCAAGAGTTGCTAAAATAGTACTAGATGAAATGATTATTGCTAATCAAGACTATTGGCCAAAGTTAAAGTAAAGAGCTAAAAAGACTTGACAATGATAAAAAAAATCTGTATACTCCTAGATAATACAAAATATATTTTGTACAACATCAAATAATTAAATAAGAAATAAACCGTTGATTTGGAGATAAAAATTAATGTGCAGTTAAAGAGAGTTAGGCAACGCTGAGAGCCTGATACAACGCAGTTGATTAAATGGACCAAGGAGGGCAATGATGAAAAAGCAAGCAATTGTAAGTAGTAATTGACGTAAGACACATACGTAAGTTGTGATGGATATGATTGTATCCTAATAAAGAGTGGCTGATATAGAATTGTATCAGGCAAATCAAGGTGGCACCGCGGGTGTTTTCTTTCCAATTAGTGAAAGTTACTCGTCCTTGGCAAATGTGATATTTGTCATGGGCGTTTTTTTTATAGCGAAAAAGGGCAGGTATTAAAGAAGGAGGAATTTATCATGAAACCAACAAAGAACAAGTGTGAACAACAACTAAGACAAAATAACTGTGTACCAGTGTATGAAGAAATTTATGCTGATGGGTATACGCCAATTATGGTGCTTAAGAAATTAAAAGAACAAGGATATCCTTGCTTTTTATTAGAAAGTGTAACCTCAAATGCAACGTGGTCGCGCTACTCATTTTTAGGTTTTAATCCGCTATTTAGCTTAAAGGCTCACAAGGGAATTGTTTCCAAGCAACAAAATGGTCAAAGTGATCAAATAGAGGGGAACGCGAGTGAAATAATTACAGCTATTTTAAAACAATACCAAACCAGTAAAACAGGAGATGCTAATTTACCGACATTTACTGGAGGCTTTGTGGGAAACTTTTCTTATGAATATGTTAAAAATAATTATCATCTTCCCAATACACCAGAAAATGAAGTGGGTATTGCTGATTTTGATTTAATGTTTTTTGATAAGATAATTGCCTTTGATCACCTCATGCAAAAAATATATATTATTGCACATGCAAGTATTAAACATAATATTAGCTATGAAATGTGCCAAAGTGAAATTTCAGAGATAAACAAAATTATTACAACAACAAAAGCAACGATGACTTACCCCTCAAAACAGCTTTCAGAGATTAGACAACGATTTACAGAAGCGCAATATAAGCAAATGGTCAAGCAAGCAAAAGTGCATATTCTCGATGGTGATATTTTTCAAATAGTGATAGCAAATCGTTTTGAGATGGATTTCTTTGGTGACTTACTTTCAACTTATCGCGTACTAAGAACAACCAATCCTTCACCGTATATGTTTTATTTAGATTATCAAACACATCAAATTGCGGGGGCATCCCCCGAAACGCTAATTTCCTTAAAAGGGGAAAATCTTGCAACATTTCCTATAGCCGGAACATGCCCAAGAGGTAAAACAGTAGAAGAAGATGAGCAATTAATTGCTCAATTACTAGGTGATGAAAAAGAACTTGCAGAGCATAATATGCTTGTTGACCTCGGCCGAAATGATTTAGGTAAAATCAGTAAGTTTGGCAGTGTTAGAGTAACAGATTATCAGAAGGTCCTTAAATTCTCTCATGTTAGCCACATAACAAGCACGGTAACAAGTAAACTTGCGCAGAATGTCAGTCCAATGGATGCAATTGATGCATTAACACCTGCTGGAACATTATCCGGCGCACCTAAAAATAAAGCAATGGAATTAATTGGTGATTTAGAAAAAGCAAGCCGTGGCGTATATGGCGGTGCAATTGGCTATTTAGCTTTAAATGGCGACCTCGACTTATGCATTGCCATCCGCCTAGCAATTAAAAAAGATGAGATTGTTTCAGTGAGTGCCGGTGCAGGGATTGTTATGGATAGCAATCCCACCTCAGAATACAATGAGTGCCTCAATAAAGCTAAGTCAATGCTCCGGGCATTAAGTTTAGCAGAAGGAGTTGAGTAAGATGATTTTAATTATTGATAACTATGATAGCAATACCTATAATATTTACCAAGCAATTGGTGCACTCGCACAAGAGGTTGTCGTCATTAAAAATGACGAATTAGCGCTTCAAGACATCATAAAGCTAGCACCAACGCATATAATCATCTCGCCAGGTCCAGGACACCCACGGGAAACGGGTGTCTGCTTAGACGTAATCCAACACTTTAAAAGTGAAATTCCAATTCTTGGAATTTGTCTAGGACATCAACTAATAGGGCATATCTACAAAGCCCAAATAACACACGCCAAGCGACCAATCCATGGAAAAAAAACGCCAATCTACTTAGCACGAGGAAATCAACTATTTAAAAATATGCCCCCAATTTTAACGGTTGGACGTTATCATTCCCTAATAATTTCAGCGCAACAACTGCCCGCGCAACTACTCCTAATTGCCGAAGATGAGTATGGTGAAATTATGGCAATTAAGCATCGTAACTATAATTTATATGGTGTCCAATTTCATCCAGAATCAATTTTAACGCAAAAAGGGGAACAACTATTTAAAAACTTCTTACAGATGGAGGGTAATTTGTATGATTAGAACAGGAATAAAGCAAGCAATAGCAGGAAATGATTTGAGTGAAGCATTAACTAAAGACATAATGATACAAATTATGGAAGGCAAAGCAAGCGATGCCCAAATTGCTGCATGGCTCTGTGCAATGAGAAGTAAAGGCGAAACAATTACCGAAATTACAGCCTGTGCAGAAGTAATGAGGGAATTTTCGACAAAATTAGACATAGAAGGCGATTTACTGGACATTGTAGGTACAGGGGGGGATATGTTATCAACATTTAATATCTCAACAACATGTGCAATTGTTGTTGCAGCGGCAGGAGTACGGATTGCCAAACATGGGAATAGAAGTGTTTCAAGCATGTCCGGAAGCTCCGATGTGCTCACAGCATTAGGGGTGAATATTAATTTAGATGCAAAACAATGTAAGGAACTCTTAGAAAAAATTGGCATCTGCTTCATGTTTGCTCCAAAATACCACAGTTCAATGAAATATGCTGCACCAGTTCGAGCAGAAATTGGCATTAGAACATTATTTAATACAATTGGGCCACTAACAAATCCGGCACAAGCAAATTGTCAACTTTTGGGTGTCTATGATGAGAAATTAGTAGAACCACTAGCAAAAGTACTGAAAAATCTGGGTGTAAGAAAGGCGTTTGTTGTCCATGGTCGTGACGGCATGGATGAAATAAGCATAACAACAACAACAACCGTCTGTGAATTGAATAATGGACACATAAATAGCTACCTCATAACACCAGAACAATTTGGTCTAAAACGAAGTACCCTGGAGGAAATTCAAGGAAAAGATGCTACTTATAATGCAGAAATAACGCGCCAAATTTTATTAGGAAAAAAAGGCGCCCCACGGGACATTGTTGTCCTAAATTCTGCATTTTGCTTGTATATGCATAAACCGGACCTAACCATCAAAGCTTGTATTGAATTAGCTTCGATGATAATTGATAGTGGACAAGCTCTAGCAAAATTGGAAGAACTAATTTATTATTCAAATAAAATAGGAATAGTGCACAAAATCGGCTTATAGCACATAGTTCGGTAAACACACCTGACCCAATAAAGTCTAACCAATAGTTGGTACTTAGTCTTGGAGCAGAAAAGGAAGACAGCGGGTGTATCAATAGAAATAGTATCAATAGAAATAGTATCAGTAAAATGAAGCAGAAAAGACGAACAGCCAAGCATGAGTTGGACGGCATTTGAATAAATATGGAAAGGGGATGAAATACCAAGATCGAAAATAGATGTGAACAGTGGACGTGGTGGAAAGATAAGATATGAAGAGCCGTATGCGGGAAAAGCGCATGTAGGATTCTGTGAGGGGTTAGAAGACTTGCTCTCACGAAATAAAGAAATAAAAGAGAGAGAGGAAGTCGAGTTAGTCTACTTGACAAATGCAAATGATTTTAACAAATATTGTTATTGCAACAAGAAAACGAGTAAAATACGCAAAAAAGAGTAAACCAATAAGCCAACTAATTGCGCAAGTAAAAGAAATAAAAACAAAAAGTAACTTTAAAGAAGCCCTAAAATCAGCACCCTTGTCATATATTTGTGAAGTCAAAAAAGCCTCACCCTCAAAAGGCGTGATTGCTGAAAATTTTGATCCTGTCAAAATTGCTCAACAATATCAGTTAGCGGGTGCAACGGCAATTTCAGTTCTAACGGAGCCTGATTTTTTTCAAGGGAAAAATGAATATTTGACGTCTATTAGGGCAAGCGTTACGCTGCCTCTATTAAGAAAGGATTTCATTATCGATGCCTATCAAATTTATGAGGCAAAAGTAATTGGTGCAGATGCTATTTTATTGATTTGTGGAATTTTAACCTTTAAAGAGTTATCCCTTTTTTTGAAAATTGCGGCGAGTTTGTTTTTAGATGTGCTCGTAGAAGTGCATGATGAAAAGGAACTCCAAAAGGCATTAAAGGCGAAGGCACAGATTATTGGTGTTAATAATCGTAATTTAAAGACATTCGAAGTCGATATTCAGAATAGTATTAGACTAAAAAAATTGGTGCCAAGCGACGTTTTATTCGTTGCTGAAAGCGGAATATCTTCACGCGAAGATATTTTAGCATTAATTGACAGTGGTGTAGATGCCGTGCTAATTGGTGAGCAGTTAATGCGTCAGGATGATAAAATTCAGGCACTAGCAGTGTTAAAAGGAGAGTAAGAGGCTAAATGGTGAAAATAAAAATTTGTGGTTTGAAGACAGAGCAAGATATTGTTTATGCCAACAAAGTTAAACCAAATTATATTGGTTTTGTTTTTGCTCCAAGTAAGAGGCAGGTTACAATTGATCAAGCAATTTTACTTAAAGCACACCTAAATCCGCAAATTTTGGCAGTGGGTGTGTTTGTTAACCAGCCAATAAGTTTCATTGGACAAGCAATCAAAGCAAAAACCATTGATATTGTACAACTACATGGTGATGAAGATGATAAGTATATGAGTGAGCTCCAAGAGCAATATTCAATTACTGTGATTCAAGCCAATCGTGTAGCACAAATAAGTGATATTAAGAAAACAACGGCGGAGTATCAATTATTTGATACCAAAGTAGAAGATGCGTATGGAGGTAGTGGTCAGATTTTTGATTGGTCGATTTTAGCAAATTGTCAAGGTCCCTTTTTTGTAGCGGGGGGGCTTTGTTACACTAATATTAGGCAGGCAATTGAGGTGACTAGGCCTTATGCTGTTGATGTTAGTAGTGGTGTTGAGGTAGATGGTCAAAAAGATTTACAATTAATGAAACAATTTGTTGAAATTATTAGGAGGAAGAATTAATGGGAAATGGTAGATATGGAAAATATGGTGGTCAATATATTCCTGAGACATTGATGACTGAAATTAATGCGGTAGAGCAGGCATATAATGAAGCAAAAGCGTCAAAAGCCTTTCAAGAAGAATTACGTGAGTATCTCAATGAATATGCTGGACGACCATCAAGGCTTTATTTTGCTAAAAATATGACAGAAGATTTGGGTGGAGCTCAAATTTATCTAAAGCGGGAAGATTTAAATCATACAGGTTCCCATAAGATAAATAATGTATTAGGCCAAGCCCTTCTTGCTAAAAAAATGGGAAAAACACGACTAATTGCTGAAACAGGAGCAGGACAACATGGCGTTGCAACAGCAACTGCTGCTAGTTTAATGGGATTGGACTGTGAGATATTTATGGGCGAAGAAGACACGATTAGGCAATCTTTAAATGTCTATCGAATGGAATTACTGGGAGCAAAAGTACATACGGTAACCCTAGGAACAAAAACATTAAAAGATGCTGTAAATGAAACGATGCGTGAGTGGACAAGAAGTGTAAAAGATACACACTATGTCCTAGGATCAGTTATGGGCCCACATCCATTTCCACAAATTGTACGCGATTTTCAAAGTGTTATTAGCCTAGAAGCACGCGCGCAAATTCTTGAAAAAACCGGGAAACTACCGGCTGCTATTATTGCCTGTGTTGGTGGTGGTAGCAATGCAATGGGAGCCTTTTCTCACTTTATCGATGACGAAAATGTTGCGTTAATTGGCTGTGAGGCAGCAGGAAAAGGGTTACATACTAACATGCATGCAGCAACAATTTCCACAGGAACAGTCGGTATTTTCCATGGTATGAAATCGTATTTCTGCCAAGATGAATTTGGTCAAATAACACCCGTCCACTCCATATCTGCAGGACTTGATTACCCTGGAATTGGACCAGAGCATGCAAACTTACATGATATCAAGCGCGCAACATATGTTGGCGTAACGGATGATGAAGCAGTTGCGGCATTTGAATATTTGGCAAAAGTAGAAGGTATTATCCCGGCCATTGAATCAGCACATGCGGTAGCACATGCACTTAAAATAGCAAAAGACTACCCCAAAAGTAGCAGTATTATCATTAATCTATCGGGTCGTGGCGATAAAGATGTAGCGGCAATTGCACGCTACAGAGGAGGAAATGTTCATGAATAAAATAGCAAAAGCATTTACTAATAAGAAAGCTTTCATTAGTTTTCTAACAGCGGGGGACCCTGATATTAAAACAACAGAAAAGTGTATTTTAGCGCTGGTGGAAGGTGGCTGCGATTTAATTGAAATTGGCATTCCATTTTCTGATCCCATTGCCGAGGGACCAGTAATTGAGCGGGCAAATGAGCGCGCTTTGGCTGCGGGAACACTTTTACCAAAAGTTTTTGAGCTTGTTAGAAATGTTCGCTTAAAAACAGATGTTCCACTCGTTTTTCTAACATATATCAATCCGATTTTTGTTTATGGTGGGCAGAAATTCTTCCTAGAAGCTAAGGCTGCTGGAATTGATGGGATTATTATTCCCGATTTGCCTTTTGAAGAGTTAGGGGAGCTAGCTACTTTTGCTCAAGCGGTGGATATTCCCATTATTAGCTTAGTTGCACCAACATCCAATCAGCGCATTCCCCTGTTAGTCAAGGAGTCAAAAGGCTTTGTTTACTTGGTCTCATCTATGGGCGTTACTGGTGTTAGAAGCACTTTAAGCGCTGATTTAGCAAGTACAATAGCAACTATTAGAGCTAACACAAAAACACCAATTGCCATTGGTTTTGGCATTGCTACACCAGAACAAGTAAGCCAATTAAAGCAGTTTTCAGATGGCGTAATTATTGGAAGTGCGATTGTTAAAATTATTGAGAAACATGGAGAAAATGCGCCCCTTTTTTTACTTGAATATGCTCACAGTATCAGAAGAGCACTTGACAGTTAAGTAATTTAAAGCTATACTTTTCTAGTATCTAAAAAAAATTGCAAGGATGATAAACGTGAATAATAAATTAACAAAAATAGCCAAACTAATGTTAACAGTAGCAATAATTGGGTCAGCGACGGTGATTCCCGTTTTAAGTACACTGCTTAATTTTCTAGGCATTCTTTCCATTGTACAAGTGGTTATTATAATTTTTCTGTTAAAGGAAATGACCGGAACAAAAATAGCCAAAAAGGGAATGATTTTTCTGCTAGTTGGAAGTGTTTTGAGTATCCTGTTGAATATCTTTATCGTCTATCAACGGCTTAATTTATTTATAACACAAGGACGAATCAACGATTTTGTTATATTGATAAGAAGTCTTGAAGGGATTGTGTGGGTTGTTTTATTAGCTGGAACAATTATGATTTATAGGGAAAGAAATCGTGTTATTGAATTGATCCAACAAGAAAATGAAACGCAGATGATGCCAGTCCAGCAAGCGGACAAACCTATAAATTAAGGCGGTTAACTAATATCGTGGACTACTTAAAAGTTCGCTTTTTTTCGGTTATTGTCAACTTAGTTGGAACAATAATAGCAAAACAGTTATTCTGCTTGTCTCTAGCAAATATAATGATAAAAAATGATAAAAAAATGATACTATTAAAATGATAATAAAAAGTGTATAATGAATATACAAAAAATAAATCGGTAGTGTCAAAAGTTTATGAAAAACAGTGAAATCAGGAAGCAGAATATGAAGCAGATAGATGCAATAATTTGATCCACTTATCCGGCATTAAATCCGAAGAATTGAAGCAATCAAGTTGAAGAGGCGTTGCATAATTCAAAGCGGAATGAGGTCTTAAAAAATTAAAAAAGGCAACATAAGCAACCATATAAGAATTGGCAGAGTGAAGCGAGTGGTACCCATTAGTGCCATGATAGTTTTGTTTGTAAGTCCGATTCAGCCGTTCTTCAATTTGTTTAAACGAGCGATATTTTTTAGAGAGTTCATCCTTATTTGAAACACCGATGACCTGAAGTAAGTCAAAAGAAATATCTTGCATTTTGAAAAAAAGTTGAGCAGCATTGTAAATAGGGTTACCATCAGTAATGAAGGTCAAATCATCAGGAAAAGCATTTTTAAACTTTTTGAGCACATTCCACATTGAAATACAAGCAGCCTCGGTATCACGTTTTTTAAAGATTTCATAGGACAAAATAGCCTTAGAAACAGGGTCAGAAAAGAAGAATACATAATGATTTTTAGACCGTACTTTAATGTAGGTTTCATCTCCTACAAGAGTTGGAGAAATATCTTTATGTTGGTAAGAATCCACAAGTGGTTTAACAAGTGAAGCAACAGATTGGGCATAATTAGCGACAGTTTGGTGAGAAATAGTGATTCCATGCACCTGTTTAAGAATGAGAGCAGTTTTCCGAGTGGAGAGACCATAGTTAATATAGTAAGTCATAATCAGACCTAGTGTATTTGAATCACAATGGATTTTTGTTAGGTTAACTTTCGTAGCACAAACAAGAGAGTGGTCTTTTAAAGACTGGAGATTGAAATCAAATTGTCGATAGTGATACCGCAATTTATGTTGATTTGAAGAGGTTTTTAGATGAACGGCTTCATCAATATCCAATGCGTTTTTATTCTGTAAGTAAAAAGAACATTTTTTGTTTTAACAGAGAAAGACAGAATACTTAGAGCGCTCATGCGAGAGTGAGAGTTTAGTTTTGCAGTGAGGGCAATAGAAGCCCGCCTTTGACTGTGGAGAGAATTTCAAACTAAAAGTATTAGAACAAGCTTTACATCGGAATTGAGTGCCTTTATTGTTGTTATCATAGATGTAGTCATTGGGTGCGTTACAATGAGGGCAGGGATGCTTAAAAGCAATCACTTTTTTTCGTTTAACTGGCTTGAGCAATTTTCCATTTTCAAGAGCTAATTGATGAATTTCATCAAAAGAAAGTTGAGTAGGAAAATCAGAGATGTCTTTGACAAGAGGAGGTTCATCAATCGTGAAATCGGCATAAGGTATAGGTTGATCTTTAGCAGATGGAGTAAAGGACTTAGTAGCCTTTGAAATAGTTTTGAGATGAGGTTTGAGAACATCATTCAAAGAAGTAACAGCAAGTTCAGCTTGTTGCATAAGATGAGTGATCTCAGAGCTATTGAAGAATGTATCCAAAGTAGCGGGAACTTCATCCAATAGAGCAAGTGGTTCGAGATGAGTCTTTAAAAAATATAAATTAACACTTAAAGTGTTTAAGTTTTCGCAAAAATGTGATATAGTTTTCATAGATAGAAAACTCCCTTCATAGTAAGTTTTAGCGAACACTATTGTAACAGAGTTTTCTATCTTTTTCTATAAAAAGATTTAAAAATATGAATATATGAATAAAATGAAAAAGTAGGTCAAAAAGTTCGATTTTTGACACTACCAA